>JANLTD010001208.1:0-1547 GCA_031362765.1 Acidobacteriota bacterium
ATTAACTTTTGGCAAATTTCTTAAATAATTAATATCCTAAAACAAAATCCACGCTTTGTGTGTTTTCGTGTTGGGCGCGTAGTTTAATTCTCTTTTCTTACCAATTATGACTATCATTAACTGATGTTATGCAAAATGACTTTGAGCCGCATTTTATGCTGCTTTAGCGATTGACAACAGCGGAATGAAAATCGGTATTAAAGAAGCAAAACAATTTGCAGAAAAACAATTTCAAACCGATTTGAAAAGCATTGGCTTGGAAACACCGAAGCATTTTGAAGTCGAAAAGATTGAAAATTAATTTGGATTGATGGACATAAAACAAATACAAAGCGAACTTTTGCTGAATAAAATAAAAGCGAATCTTGCAGAAATAGAAAGGCTTTACAAAAATTTTATTCCTTTTGAAGAAGATTATATCTATCGCTTTTATCATCAAAGTTTTAAGGTCTTTGGCGCAGTCGAAGAAATAAGAGCCGCCAGAATTTTGTTTGAAAAAATTGCTCCTGATGGAATCAAAATCAATTATTGGTATTCCCAAATTACGGACGAAGCTATCGGAAAAAGTTTTGATTGGGAGAAAACCAACGCCGATTGGTTAAACGAAACACGTCCAATTCTTGAAGCCTTTTGGCACTCAAAATACTTTCTTGAACAAATGATTAGTTGCGCCAATAATTTAGACGAAAGTTCGCAAATTTTGCCAAGCGGTTGGGCGGCGGTTCTGTATCTTTATAACTTGCGCTAAAACATTTCTCTCAGATTACAAACCACTTCGCACAATATCGTGTAATCTCAGCAGACCGATTGCCGCGCCGCTTTCGTCAACGATTGGCAAAACAGAGATCTGCGAAGGGCGATTTTCCATAATGTTGAGTGCATCAAAAGCAAGCATTTCGGGCGCACCGGAAACCGGATTGCGTGTCATCATTTGTTCGGCATTGAGATTTGCAAGATTTTCGGGCGAAGTTTTTTCGATCGTTCGTCTTAGATCGCCGTCGGTCACAATGCCGATGAGCTGACCCGCAAGATCAACGACATTGACCGCGCCGAGCGCATATTTTGAAATCGCTTTAACGACTTCGAGCCAATTTGCCTGCGGTTCGATATTCGGGCTTTCGTGCATTAAACTTGAAACTTTGAGCGTCAGGCGTTTGCCAAGGCGTCCAGCCGGATGATTGGCGGCAAAATCTTCCGCCGTTAGATTTTTTGACTTCATCAAGGTGATCGCCAACGCGTCGCCGATCGCCAAAGCGACGGTCGTCGAGGTGGTCGGCGCGAGATTAAGCGGGCACGCTTCTTTATCAACCGACGCGTCGAGCACGACGTCCGCATTTCGGGCGAGCGTCGAATCCGTGTTGCCGACAATCGCGATTAGCGAAACTTCGCGCGTTTGTAAAGCCGGCAGAAGCGCGAGAATCTCGTCCGTTTCGCCCGAATTGCTCAGCGCAATAATACAATCGCCTTTCGTTATCACGCCAGGCCCGCCGTGCAGTGCATCGGTCGGATGGAGAAAAACGGCAACCGTCCCGGTCGAGGTCATCGTT
>JANLTD010001226.1:0-7190 GCA_031362765.1 Acidobacteriota bacterium
TGCCATTCTGAACAGCGAACCGCAAATTCAAAACGACATTCCCGCAAACTTTCAACAAATCATTGACAAGTCTCTGCAAAAAAATCCGACATCTCGTTATCAATCGGTTGCAGAAATGCAAAGAGATTTAAATGGTTTTGGTTCAGAATCTTTTGAGAGAGAATCATTTCTTCCAATTACTGTAAAGCTTAATCCAAACTTAGATACAGAACAAGAAACCTTAGTTGTCCCGCCAGCTTATCGAAATCAGTTAGAAACAAACCGACCGACTCTTTCAAATTTGTGGAAAATTGCAACGGTTAGTTTGGTTTTGTTGATTGCCGGACTGGCAACTGTTTGGTACGGTTTCCAGTTTTTTAAAAAGGAAAGTGCTTCCGGTGCGGTGAGCTTCTCACTTTTTTTGGCTTTTTTCTCGAAATCTTGATTGAAAATCAATGAGTTTAGCTTGAATAAACCAAAGACCAAAGACCAAATACCTACTCAAATGAAAAAAAGCGGCCAACAACGCTGCTGACCGCGAATCTTTTCAGACAAGAGGAGAAGAGATTCACACTCTCCGTGAAAGATCATGAGAACTTTTTAATTAACAAGGCGCATTCGACCGTCGGGCATCTTGATTGCCAAAGTGTTTGCTTCATAGACCGTCAGCGGTTTCGATTGCTTCTGTTCAAGTTTGACGGCTTGCGTTGTCGAAACCTTTTTGACCGATCTGATAAAGTTCGGATTCGAAATTGAATTATACCGGGCCGTAATTCTTCGGACATATTCCTGCGTCTCGCGATACGGCGGAATTTGATTGCCGTATTTCATGACAGCGCCCTCGCCCGCATTGTAGCCTGCCAAAGCCAACACGACATCACCGCCAAAAGTATTGAGAAGCCATCGCATATATTTCACACCGGCGTCGATGTTTTGTTTCGGGTCGTAAATGCTCGTCACGCCAAAGCGCCGGGCCGTCGCCGGCATTAACTGCATCAGACCGCTTGCGCCTTTGTAAGAAGTCGCTCGCAGTTTGAACGAAGATTCCTGATGCATTTGTGCGTAGATCAAAAGCGGATCGATGCCGTAACGTTTGCAGGAATCAACAATATACGAATCTATCACCGGATCGCCCGTCGTAAATCCGCCCAATGCCGTTCCCGAAGCCATCGTCATTTTCGAATAACTGACATTCGTGATGTTGTTTTTTACGCCTAACCCGTCCTGCACACCCATCGTCGTCGGTGCGTTTTTCTGGACCACTCTTTTATCACCGGTTTTGGTTTTCTTCGTTTTGACAGCCGGCGTTTGCGAGATCGTCGATTTGATGACGACCTGGACTCCGTTTGATGTGTCAAAATTATCGAAAACCCGCGAACGTGTTTGAGCCGAAGCCGAAATTGTCAAGAAACAGAAGACGGTGATTAAAAGAAGTGTGGTTTTCATATTATTTGATCATGACGATTTGCAATCGTGATTTCAGCTGTGGGGCTTTTTGTTGATTATTTGTGTGAATGGATTCGTGCGCCTAAACCGCCCGGTTTTTTGAGCGTCTATATTTTATTAAGATTGCTAAAACTTCTTTGATTCCAAAAAATATTTGTTTTTTTTTAAACATTATTTTGCGCCGCTGAAATTTCGTGTTTTTATCGGATGGATCACCGATTTTCTATAACAACTTTTCTTTTCGGCTATTTCTGCTTTTGTGTTTGCTTTTACATTGCGCAAACTTCCGTTATTCTTTAGTCTATGCTCTATCTTTCGCAAATTTTGGGTCGCCCGATTTTCGATGCTGAGGGCGAAAAAATCGCAACTATCAAAGATTTAATCGTGCGTTACGGCGAAGAAGATTATCCGCTCGTTGTCGGACTTGTGGCGCGTTATCGGCGGCGCAATTTTTTTATGTCGCGGACAAGAATTTCGTCGTTGAGCGAAAATGGCGCCAGAATGAACTCGGAAAAGATCAATCTAAAACCGTTCACGCGCCGCACAAATGAAGTTCTGCTCGCGAAAGACGTTTTGGATAGTCAACTGATCGATGTTGACGGCAAGCGTGTCGTGCGCGTCAACGACGTGCAGATCATCGAGGTCAGTGACGAGTGGCGCGTGAGCGGTGCGGATGTCAGTCTGCAAGGATTTTTGCGCCGTCTGATGCCGAAAGGTTTTTACGGCAGTTCAAAGATCGTCGAAGTCATTGATTGGGCGGATGTTGGTTATCTCGCGACTGATTCGGCATCGGCCGCCGTGACGCTAAAATCTTCAAAGAACAAACTTTCGCGTCTGCATCCGGTCGAGATCGCGCAGCTTGCCGAGAGATTATCGCCGATTCACCGCACGGAAATCGTCGAATCGCTGGACGACGAGATCGCCGCCGACACGCTCGAAGAAATGTCCACGGAAAATCAGGCACGCATTCTTGAAGAAATGGACGAAGAACGCGCCGCCGACATTTTGGAAGAAATGTCGCCCGACGATGCGGTTGACGTGCTCGGCGAAATGGACGAAGAAAAGGCGCAGGAACTTTTCGATTTGATGGAAGACGAAGAAAAGGCGGACGTTGCCGAATTAATGTCTTTTGCACACGATACGGCAGGCGGTCTGATGACGACTGAATTTGTTACTTTTCCAAAAGACCTGACGGTTGCGCAGGCGATTGCGCGGTTGCGCGAGATGGCGGAAACGCCGAATATGATCTATTACCTCTACGTTGTCGAAAAGGAAAATTCGTGGAAGATCTGCGGCGTAATTTCGCTTCGAAGCCTGATATTGGCCGACCCGACATTTCCGCTCTCCGAGGTAATGCGCGAAACATTTCAGTTTGCCCATCCGGACGATGCCGCCGAAAAAGCTGCTCAAATGATCGCCGAATATAATCTTCTTGCTCTGCCCGTGATTGACGATCTCGGCGAAATTGCCGGCATCGTGACGGTTGACGACGCGATGGAGATACTTCTCCCGAAAAATTTAGACCGCCGTCTGCCACGCCTTTTCGGATAAAATTATTGAGGCACCCCGATTTAATTTAGCAAATCATCAAAACGCGGACCCTCGCGCAAGCCGTCAACGGCCGGTTCGACTTTGAGAAAAGGCAAAGAACCGGATAATCATTTCTAAAGGCATAAATAAGACCATTCATTTCACCAGTGAAACAATTTTCGTTTCACAGATTATCTGTACCTGAAACCTTTCGGCTAAATCGCACGTAGTAATCGCATAAAACTTGTCATCGGGGGCGTTTGGTTGATAAACTGACGCTTACAGCATTCATTCTAAGAGGAGTAAAAATATATGAAACGGAAAAGTATTTTATTAGCGGCGTTTTTTGCCGCGCTGATGTTTGTTTTGTGTCCCGATGAGGGCAGCGCGCAAAGTTTTGCGGTCGGCTCGACTTTGGAAAATTTCAAATTGACCGATACCAACGGCACCGAAAAGTCTTTCGAGAGTTTGAAGGGCGAAAAAGGAACAGTTATTGTTTTTCTTTCGGCGCAATGTCCCGTCGTCAAAGGCTATAACGAACGCATCAGCCAAATTGCAGATGATTATCAATCGAAAGGAATTAATTTTATCGGCATCAATTCAAACGCGACCGAATCGCCCGAGTGGATTAAAACGCACGCCAAAGAAAATTATAAATTCCCTGTTCTCATTGATAAAGACGCAGTTTTAGCGGACAAACTCGGTGCCAACGTAACACCCGAAATTTATTATTTCGACGCGAACAATGTTTTGCTCTATCACGGCGCGATTGATAACGACCGTTCGGGCAAGAATATCACGACAAACTATTTAACATCTGCGTTTGATGCTTCGCTAAGCGGCAAAAAGATCGAGAAAACTTCGGCAAATGCTTTCGGTTGCTCGATCAAGCGGAAAGCCGATTAATTGTTTGTCCGATAATCTTCGGGTTGTCGCTTCTGTGTGCGCATAGACGGCAACCTGAAGGTCGTCGGATCTTTTGACCATAAAATCAATAAAAATCTGTGTTTAAAATTACAAAGACAATCTTTCTCGGACTCGTTTTCGTCCAGATCTTTTCGTTCGGAGTTTTTGCTCAAAAGACCAAACCGAAGAAAACCGTCAAACCCAAAACTCAAACAGTAAAAATGCCGCCGAAACAGATCGTCAATTTGCCGAAAGTTACGCAGATTGATGAAGCCGGTCTGAAAACCGCGATCAAAACGAACGGCAAACCTTTGCTCGTCAATTTTTGGGCGACGTGGTGCGATCCGTGCCGTGAAGAATTTCCCGACCTTGTCAAAATTGACACGGATTACAAAGGCAAAATTGATTTCATCACCGTTTCGCTTGACGATTTGGCTGAGATCAATCGCGATGTTCCAAAATTTTTATCGGATATGAAAGCCAAAATGCCCGCCTATTTGCTCAGGGTCGAAGACGAAGGCGCGGTCATTTCTTCGATCACCAAAGACTGGCAAGGAGGTCTGCCGTTCACGATTTTGTATAACGAAAAAGGCGAGATCGCCTATTTCAGACAAGGCACGATCAAGAGCGATATTTTGCGCGGCGAGATCGAAAAATTGATCCTGCCAACGCAAAAATAGAACTATTCAGTATCCAAAATTTCAGATTGTAAAATTTGAAATTTTTTCTTTCCCATGCTAGTTTCATACTTGCAACACTATTTCATACGAATATCTAAAAAGGAGAAAAATTTATGTATCGTTCAATCGCAGATTTTCAGACCGATTGGGGTTATGAATCGGAAAAGACCTTGAATATTTTTCGCGCCCTGACCGAAGAATCTTTGGCGCAAAAAGTAACCGGCGACGGGCGTTCGCTCGGCTTTATCGCGTGGCATATTACCGTCACTTTGGGCGAAATGCTCGGGCAGGCGGGCATCAAAATTGATTCGCCTTCGGGCGGCGAGATGCCGAATCTGGCGGAGATTATCGCGGCTTACGAGAAAGGCGCGCGCCTTGTCAGCGAAGAAGTCGCTAAAGCCTGGAAAGACGAAGAGCTAGGCGATGATATTCCGATGTATGGAATGAACTGGAAAAAAGGCATCACGCTC
The DNA here is from genome assembly GCA_031362765.1 of Acidobacteriota bacterium. Taxonomy (GTDB): domain Bacteria; phylum Acidobacteriota; class Blastocatellia; order Pyrinomonadales; family Pyrinomonadaceae; genus JAFDVJ01. Next base: position 5,012 of record JANLTD010001226.1, read on the forward strand.
CACGCCCTGATCGCTCATCAGATTCACCATCGCGGACAAATGACGGTTTTGATGCGTCAGGCAGGTTTGCGCGTACCCGGCGTTTACGGTCCGGCGAAAGAAGAATGGGTTGAATACGGAATGGCGGCCGAGGCTTGAAATTTCAAACATTTTAGACGTGAAAGGCGCAGAGTTTTCAGACTCCGCGCCTACGGCTCTCGCAAAGTCAGCGAAAGAGATTTTTTAACACAGATGCACACAGATTGAAGAAGATTACTCACCTTACGCAAATCGGAAAAGTTTTCACCGCTAAGGACGCTAAGGACGCAAAGTAAAAAAAGGATTGACAAAACGTGTGGTTAAATCTCTATTCCGACGAAAACGTCCAAAAACTTCCCCTTTTTTATTCAAAAAAGAATATTTCGATTGAAAATGAAGAGTCGTCAAACGATATTTCAAAAAACTTTGCGTTCCTTTGCGTCCTTTGCGGTAAAACTTCTTAAATTGCGTTAGGTGAGAAGATAAAAGAAAGATGCTAAAAACCGCGATCAAAAATATCCGGTTTTATCCGGTTTTTATCGGGGTGCATCTGTGTTAAAACTGATTTCTCTATTTCAAATCTATCTTCGGTTGAATTTTTCAACGACTTTGCAGGAACCGTAGACTCCGCGCCTTTCTTTTTTGTTACCGATTCGACATCAAACCTTCAAAAAGTTAAAATGTCAGTTTCATTTTTCTCGAAAAATACAAACTGATGTACGAAACAAAAATCACACCCGAAATTGTCGCCCAACATGGATTCACACCGGAAGAATACGAAAAAGTTTTAAACATAATGGGGCGCGAGCCTTCAATGACCGAACTCGGAATATTTAGCGTAATGTGGTCTGAGCATTGCAGTTACAAATCTTCGCGGGTTCACCTCGGAAGATTGCCGACAACCGGTGAACGAGTGATCGTACCGCCGGGCGAAAATGCCGGAGTTGTGGACATTGGCGATGATTGGTGCGTCGCCTTCAAGGTTGAATCGCACAATCATCCGTCGTTTATCGAACCGTTTCAAGGTGCTGCCACCGGAGTCGGCGGAATTCTGCGCGATGTTTTTACGATGGGTGCCCGCCCGATCGCGTTGATGAATTCATTACGATTCGGTCCGCTCGACGATGCCAAAAACGGTAAACGCAACAAATCAATTTTGAAAGGCTGCGTTGACGGCATTGCGCATTACGGCAACTGTTTCGGAACGGCGACCGTCGGCGGCGAGGTTGTTTTCGATCAATCTTACAGTTTGAATCCGCTTGTCAATGCCTTTGCTTTGGGAATTGTTCGCAAAGACCAGATATTTTTCGGCAAAGCTGAAGGAATCGGCAATCCGATTCTTTACGTCGGCGCCAAAACCGGACGCGACGGAATTCACGGTGCGACGATGGCAAGTGCGGAATTTGACGAAGAAGCGCTCGAAAAGCGTCCGACGGTACAGGTCGGCGACCCGTTTTTGGAGAAATTATTGTTAGAAGCGTGTCTCGAAGCGATGCGTTCGGGCGCGATCGCCGGAATTCAGGATATGGGCGCGGCCGGTCTGACATCTTCATCGGTTGAAATGGCTTCGCGGGCGGGAACCGGTTTGGAAATTGACCTGACGCTTGTTCCGCAGCGCGAAACAAATATGACGGCTTATGAAATGATGCTCTCGGAATCGCAGGAACGAATGCTGATCGTCGCCAGATCGGGACGCGAAAAACAGGTCGTTGATATTTTCAAAAAATGGGATCTGGACGCGGTCGTGATCGGCAAGGTCGTTGAAGGGCACAACTTAAAAGTCTTTCACAACGGAGTTTTGGAAGCCGATATTCCGGTGGACACCGTCACGGACGCCGCGCCAAAATACAATCGTCCGATGGACGGATCGAGATTCAAAATTCAAAATTCAAAATTCAAAATTCAAAACCAAAGACCAAAGACCAAAGACCTAAATGAAGCCTTGAAATTGTTATTGCAATCTCCAAACATCTGTTCGAAGCGTTGGGTTTATGAACAATATGACACGATGGTTCGCACTAATACGGCGATTTTACCGGGCGCGGATGCGGCGGTTGTGCGCGTCAAGGAAACGCGCCGGGCGATCTCGATGTGTTTGGACGGAAACGGCAAATTGGCGGCGATAAATCCGCGAATGGGCGCGAAATTGATCGTCGCCGAA
>JANLTD010001234.1:0-6525 GCA_031362765.1 Acidobacteriota bacterium
CACAAAAACTGCCGTGTTTGCACGGATTGAAACTAAGTTCGGCTGTTTTTGTGTTAAATTTGAATCTTCGGAGTGGCAAAATTTTGGCGCGGGGCAACGGACAATCAAGCATTATAAAAAAAAGTAATATCTAAAATTACAAAAATCTTACATTAATGCTTGCCTTTCGTCGGTTTTTAGGATAAAAATTTCAAAGCATATCTAAATAACTGTTAAAACAATCTGTCGGTTAAATTTTCAGAGTAATTGGCGTTCGTTAAAGCGTCTGACTTTATTTTAGTTAAAAATTGAGTATTGAGTTTGCCCCGAGCAACATTAGTCTTTGCCCGACAGGGACACGGAAAAAGTTTATTATAAAGGAGAAAAAATTTTATGAAATCGTATCCTTTAAGGATTTCTACTATCGCTGAGCGAGTTTTGATGTTAGCGATCGTAATGATTTTTAGCGCCGGCGCAATTTTTGCACAGGCCCAGGTCAGCTCGGCGGATTTAAGCGGAACGGTGGTTGACCCGAACGGCGCGGTCGTCGCGGGGGCAACTGTTACAGCGAAAGGTTCCTCAACAGGAATTTCACGCACGGTCACGGCAAACGATGCCGGAGAATATTCGTTCATCGGTTTACCGCCGGGCGAATATTCAGTCACGGTTGAAGCCGCGACATTTAAGAAGACGGTCATTTCGCCGGTCAAACTGACAGTCGGGCAAAGCGCGACGTTAGAGATCAAACTCGAACTCGGACAACAAGACGTCACCGTCACTGTCTCGGGCGATTCGGTTGAGCTGGTCGAAACGACGCGAACCTCGGTTGCGAACACGATCGATCAACAGCGGATCGAAAACTTGCCGACAAACGAACGCAGCGCGACCGGTTTTGCGTTGACGCTTTCAACTGTCGGACGCGACAACGGTCGCCCGATCGGTCCGGCGCCGACATCAGGTTTGAACATCGGCGGACAACGCGGACGTTCAACGCAGGTTAATGTGGACGGCGCGGATTTTACCGACAATTCGGTCAATGCTTCGCGCTCGACGGTTTCGCAGGAAGCCGTTCAGGAATATCAGATCTCGACAAATTCCTATACCGCCGAATTCGGACGTGCGACGGGCGGCGTCGTTAACGTCGTTACGAAACGCGGAACAAACGAATTTACGGGTAATGTTTTCGGATTTATCCGCGACAAAAGCATCCAGGCCCGCAACGCATTTTCGCCGGTTGCCAAGCCCGATTTTCGCCGAACGCAATGGGGCGCAACGCTCGGCGGTCCGATAATTAAGGACAAGGTCTTTTTCTTTGCGGCGTTTGAACGCCGTCAACGCGATGAATCGGGATTTTTTACGAGTAACGTGGTTGGCGAAGGCGCCAATGCTCTGACCAGTTCGGTGACAATCGGCGCGCCGATCTTGCCGTTCACGCAAACTTTTAATCGTTTGACGGCCGCGCAAGCAGCGTATGCTAATGCGTTGTTGGGAGTGAGTCCGGCAACGGCAGTACAATATCTGTATTTGGCATCAAGCGGCGGCAACACGGCTTTGACCGGCAGCAATCCGCTGATCAGCGCCGGCGGTGCGATTCCGGCGGGACAGGTTGTCGGATCAAGATTTTTCCTGACCGGCGCACCGGTTCCGGTCGGCACGGTTGGCAGCAATGGTCTGCCGATCGCTTTTCGTCCGCTCAATGATCTGCAGAGAGTTTTTCCGATCACGGAACGAGCAAATTATTTTTCGCTTCGCAGCGACTATAACATCAATGATGATAATCAACTCTCGATCCGCTTTAGCCGCAACACCGGAAATTTAACCGGTATTCAGGTTGAATCACAAAATCAATCGCTCGGACAAAACGATTTTTCGCGCACCGGCATCACGGAAATCAAAGATACGTCGTTTGGTTTCGGATTGAATACGACGATCAGCGGCACAATGGCAAACGAATTTCGCTTTAGTTTTGGCCGCCGCGATACGACGTTCAAATCGCAAAATGGCGAAGCGGTTGCTTTTAACATTTCCGGCACGGCGTTCATCGGACGCGAGCTTTTCTCGCCGGTTGACCGTACGGAAAAGCGGTTTCAATATGTTAATAACTTCAATTGGGTGGTCGGCAACCATACTTTGAAATTCGGCGGCGATTTTAATTCGGTCGCAATTCCCGAAGCCGTGTTTGAATTGAACTTTGCCGGACTTTTTAATTTCGGTGATTTTGCCGCCACAAATTTGGCAGCGTTTCCGACCGTTGGCGGTTTATCGCCCGGTTCGTTCACGCCCGTTCAAAGTTATGGTCTCGGTCTGCCTTCAATTTTTATTCAGGGCTTTAGTAACCGGACCAGTAAGATCAAAAATAAACCGATCGCTTTATTCGCACAAGATTCGTGGAAGATCACGCCGCGTTTGAACATCAATTACGGCGTCCGCTACGATGTTGAATTTACGGACACGATCGCGCCGGTTGCATTCCGCGATCCGCTTTCGGGGATCAGCCTGACCGCTAACGACCTTTTGGCGGCGCAGGACGTGCTTGGTGTTCAGCAGGGCATTCCGCGTGATAACAACAACTTCGCACCGCGTTTCGGATTTGCCTTCGACATGTTTGGAAATGGCAAGACCGTCCTTCGCGGTTCGATCGGTTTGTATTTTGACCATCCGCTTTTGGCAGTTGCCTTTAACTCGGACATTGCCGATGCTGCGCAGCAGCAGCAATCTGTTTTGACGGCGGGCAGCCCGTCGCCGACTGCGCTTTTCAATGCTTCGCAGGTTTTTCAGGGAACCGTTTGCGGAGTTGTCGGCTCTGTACCGACAATTTGCGGCGCGGCCGTGACGCCCGGGGTTGCGGCGTCTGCCCAATACCAATTCGGCAGACAGCGTTTTAACGATCAGACATTTACCGGATTCGGTGCTGTCCTGCCGTTCACGCTGCCGATCGCCAAGGATTTTCAATACGCCTCGGCAACACAGGCAAATTTTTCGCTTGAGCGCCAATTGACAAAAGATATGTCAATGTCGGTTTCGTACATCTATGTCGGCGCACATCATCTTCCGCATCCGACAGATCTGAATACACCGAATTCGGCATTGCAGATCCAGAATTTCCAACGCTTTTTCGGCGGAGCATTGCCGACCAGCACGCAAGCCGCAGTTGCTTTCTCGATTGCGACAACGGCACCCGGCACAATGACCGGAGTCGGCTGTTTTGTCGTGATTCCGGGAATTGTTGCTTCGTGTCCGGGTGGCCGGGTGGTTGCTCCGGCAGTCGCTAACTTCTTCCGTCCGAATGCACCGAACTACTTTTTGGCGGCGGCACTGACGGGCGGCGCAGTTTCGAAAGCGGTGCTTGATGCGCAGATCGCCGGTTCACTTCGAACGCCGGGTCCGATTTCGCCGTTCGGTTCGGTCAACGCGCAGGTCTCGGATGGAAATTCGAGCTACAACGCGATGAATGTCGAACTGAAACGACGTTTTGCCAATAATTTTACATTCCTGGCAAGCTATACCTGGTCGCATTCGATCGACGATTCTTCCGATCTGCAGACGCTGCTGATCGCGCAGGATGTCAGAAACTTCGCTGCGGAAAAAGCAGATTCATTGTTTGACCAACGGCATCGTTTCGTTTTTAGCGGCGTTGTGATCTCGCCTGATTCGTGGAGAAAAGGCAGCGGTTGGCAGAAATTCCTTTCGGATTTCACCGTCGCCCCGATTATTGAGCTCTCGTCAGGTCGTCCGTTCAATCTGATCACCAATGTTGATGCAAACAATGACCAATCAACCCAAACCGACCGTCCGAGCATTAATTCGAACGGCACGCTTTGCGTTCCCGGCGCGCCCGGCTGCAGCACTCCGCTGATTACCAACGGACAGTTTTCAACCGGAAATGCCGGACGTAATTTGGGTCTGACGCACGGCTTCATGTCGATTGATCTGCGTGTTTCGCGGGCGATCAGATTTGGAGAAAGATTCCGCATTGATTTGATTGCCGAAGGTTTCAACCTTTTCAATCGGTTCAATGAAGGTTCGGCGACACCGCTCTTTACAGATGTCAACGCGTTTGGACAGCGGGCCGACAATGGTCGTTATTACAGCCGCCCGTCGGCTGCATTCGATCCGCGTCAATTCCAGTTTGGAGCTAAATTCAGCTTCTAAACAAATGTTGTCACTGAAAGCCTAAGTTTGCCAATTCGGCAAACTTAGGCTTTATTTTTTATTCACGTTGGGTTTAATACCCCGTCAGCTTGCTGCGGCTTTATTAGCCCTGAAAGGGCGTAAGCTCTGTGTTTTAGAAAATTCGTGGTTTTGCCGCTTTGGGCAAAAATTTGCGGGCGAATACCCCGTCAGCTTGTTGCGGGGTAGTCCGAAAATAACGAATTTTCAATTTATTCGGCAAATTTATGTAGGACTTACGCAATCGGGAAAAATTTAACGCAAAGTCGCTAAGTTGCAAAGGCGCAAAGTGAAATACTGTTCTTTTCCTAGCTACCAATGCTTGTTGTTTTTCAATGATTTCAAGTACTGAAAGATTTTTTCAAATCTTTGCGTCTTTGCAACTTGGCGTCTTTGCGTTAAAAAAGTTTTCTTGCGTAAGTCCTATTATGCTTTAATTTTTTGAAAGCTACTCGCCTTGTTGAGACAAATTCACCTTTTTCCTCAAGCTTGTAAACCGCAGATTTTCTTTCCTTTTCCAATTCATTTCGCCTATTTTACAAGGTAATGTCAGATATTCATTGTAATTAAGTCAGAGTTTGTCTAAAAACTTGAATTTTAGCAAGAAACAGATTATTGTTTGAACAAAATTACTCACTGGAGAAAAACTGTGAAAAGCATTGTTTTAAATATCGTCATGTCGCGTGTGAGTCGCATAGTCAAATGGTTTGGATTATTTGGCACTCTTGTAGTGATCTTTATTTTGTTACCAACATTGGCGACAATGCAATCAAAAACTCTGACCGCCGATTCGACGGTTGAATCCTTGAGGCAAGAAAGTTTTGATAACCTTATTAAGTCAGCCGAACAAACTGGAAAAGTGCGCGTCATTGTTGGAGTGCGGGTAGATTTTAATATCGGTGATGAATCATATCTTCAAAATATTGAAGCAAGAAAAGAAGAAATAAAAACCGCACAAGACAAATTTACTAATCAATTATCCGCTTACGATATTAATCCGCTCAAATATACCTACATTCCTTATTTGGCAATGACCGTAAATGCAGATGCATTGCGAGAAATGAAGAATTTGCCCGATGTTGTAAGTATTGAAAAAGATGAAATGCTGCAACCGTCATTATCGGAAAGCGTTTCGATGATTGGCGGAATAGCGTCTTGGAATGCGGGTTATACGGCAAATGGTCAAACCGTCGCCATAATAGACAGCGGAGTTGATAAAACGCATCCAATGTTTCAAGGTAAAATTGTTTCCGAAGCCTGTTACTCAGTTTTCGATAATAATACGGTTTTCTCGACGTGTAACGGGAATGTATCGCCTAATCCTACACCTGGAGAACCGGGCTTTATTGCGAAATCAACCGCAGTAAATTCCGGTCTTCCCTGCAATCCGAATAATGAATTTTATCTTCTAATTGATTGCGCTCACGGAACTCACGTTGCCGGAATAGCGGCAGGTCGAACAACAAATTTTGCGGGTGTAGCTCGGGATGCGACAGTTATTGCGATTAATACAGGCTCTGTTGCTCCCCAACAAACTCAGCAAGGAACATTCAATCGTGTTACTCATTTTAATTCTGCCTTGTTATTAGCCTTAGAACGAGTTTTTGAACTTAGAACTAGCTTTAATATTGCATCCGTTAATATGAGTATAGGAGGACAAGTTTATACTGCAAATTGTGATTCTGTTTCCCCATCAATTAAAACCGCGATTGATAATTTACGGGCTGTTGGCATAGCTACCGTCATTGCGTCAGGAAATGGTGATATTAATGGAAACGGATATATTAATGCTATTAGTTTTCCAGCCTGTATTTCATCTGCTGTTAGTGTTGGTTCGGTAGCAGATGGGAGTATAAATCAAACTGGCAATCCAACGGTATTTGATAGGGTTTCACAGTTTTCAAATACTGCTAATTTTCTGAATCTGTTGGCTCCTGGCGAAGGTATTACATCCTCAGTTCCTCTATTTGCAAGTCAAACAGGTTACAGAACCTTTGACGGAACATCAATGGCGGCTCCGCACGTTGCCGGAGCGTGGGCAATTCTCAAACAGCGCAATCCGAACGCTTCGGTTACGCAAATTCTCAATACTTTAGCAAACACCGGCATTCCAATTTTAGATTCGCGGAATAATATAAATATAACCAAACCGCGCATACGAGTTGACTATGCTTTAAGTATCATCGGCGCAACTTGCGTGATTACCCCGATCAGTATCGGTCAAACATTAAATGGGCAAAGTTTATCGGCTTCCGATTGTAGTTTTTCCGATAGTTTAAACCGTTATTTCGATTACTATACATTTAACGCAACTGCCGGACAGCAAATTGCTATTTCGATGAACTCGACTTTCGATACTTATCTTTCTTTAAGAAG
>JANLTD010001242.1:0-10630 GCA_031362765.1 Acidobacteriota bacterium
GCCAACAACTTCGATCATTTGCAAACCGTCGCGGTAAATGCGCGTTCCTTTGAGCTTGACACTTTGCCCTTCGAATGATTTTACATCAGCGCCGTGCTTGCCTTCACCGACCAGCGGAAAACGCTCGAATGTCGGCAAGCCGTTGTTTTTCTCCGTTTTTTCAATTAACAAAAACGGAATCGGTTTCGCTTGAATCGTGCCTTCAAAATCTTTGACCGCGCCGAATTCAAAAACGCTTTTCGCAAACGGCTTTTGCCCAAGCCACGAAACAAGCGCCAAGCCGATCGCCGCCGCAAAAACCAAAACAACAAAAATCTTGATAATCCGCGCCAAACTTTTCGACATTTTCGGCAGATAACCAATGTAAAAATCTTCGTTCATACTTTTATTTTGCCCACTCGCACACACGAAAAATACGAAAAAACGTTTTTGTTTTGGTATTAATTTCGTTCCTTTCGTGTGTTTCGCAGGCAAATCTTCCTACTCAATTTTCGCCGGCTCAACCCGCGTTCCGGCTTTGTTCGGCTTTTTGTTTACAAATACTTTTCCGTCCGCGATTTTCACGTTAAACGTCGGAACTTTTTCGGTAAAAGGCGGCGGCGATGCGCCCGTTTCGGGCAGATATTGAAATCCGTGCCACGGGCAAGTGATACAGCCGTCAATGATCCGGCCTTCTCCGAGCGGACCATTTTGATGCTGACAGACATTTGAAATGGCGGAAACTTTGCCGTCGTATTTGAAAATCGCGACGCGTTCGCCCGAAATCGTTCTGATCAGGGCGCGTTTTTCGGGAATTTCCTCGACACGGCAAGCCTCGACAAATTCACCATCTGATTCAATTTCTTGATCGAGTTTTGTTTCTTTGAAAGCCGCAACCAAATGCAAGCCGACGACCAAAACCAATCCGAAACCTAAAGAAATCGTCAAAATCCAAGAAGTTTCGGCTTGCAAAACTCCGAGCGCGACGTGACCGATCAGCAAAGCATACGCGACATAAACAAGCGTGTGCAGCATTTTCCAAACCGGCGCAGTTAAGTTATTGAGCCAAAAATCGTGGCTCGTGACCGCCATTGAAAACAAAATCACGAGCGCGACCAGGCCCAAAACCTGAAACGGAAAATCGGCAATACTTGTGAATCGCGTATTGCTGACAAACACGCTGACAAACGGATTTATCGTACCGAGCGCGTGAAATTGAATAATTGAAAAAACGCCGTGCGCCGCGCCGACCAGAAACGTTGTCACGCCCAAATGCCGCCGATTATAAAGAAGCGGCAAAAACGCGGGCGACAGCCGGCACAGCGGCCCGATCAGTAAAACGATGTGCAGAAGTAGAAACGCACAGGTTCCAAACGAGCGAATAATGAGCGTTTCAATCGTCGCATCGGGTTGCAAAATGGTTCCCAAACCGATAAACAAAATGACATAAACCGCCACGCCAACGCCTAAAATTGCGTCGTAGATCTTCTTTTGCCGATTCCAACTGATTGCAGCGTATTTTTCGCTCATTTTTTTAATGCAGAGTTTCCGGAGCACGCAACAGGTATAGAGCTTTGATTTCTAATTTCTCTGCGTTCCCTGCGAACTCTGCGTGATATTTCTTTTCGGAACAGATTGATTTGTTGGCTCAGAATGACGAAAAGCGATGCTTAGGGCAAAAAGAATCGGCAAGATCATCGCTAAGATCAGCCAAACTATTTTGTGTTTTTTGCGAATTTTACGAATCATTTTTTATGTTCAGAGTCCCGCCTTCAGGCGGCGTTTTCCGCGATCGAACAAAGCCGCCTAAAGGCGGGCCTCAGAACTTTGCCGATGCCCGTTTCTCTCCATCGGTCTTTTTTCGCCTTTGAGCAATCTTTTCGCAAGTAAAACCCAAAATGCCGCCGCGCCGAAAAAGATCAGAAAACGAAAGCCGATGCTCGTCTCTTTCGCTGAGTCATCAAGGCGGGTGACGCCGTAAGTGACGAAATAAAGCGCGAAGAGAACTCCGATTCCCAGATATATTCCCGCTGAATAAACAATTATTTCCGCCCAGATCATATTTTTTTATTTGCCTGCGAAAGACACGAAAAATACGAAATTTTATTAAAGAATTTTCGTATTTTTCGTGTCTTTCGCAGGCAAAGTTCTTAAATCAAACCCGCACCTGTCAAAACTTCCAAAACCGATGTGCCGTTATCTGCCAAAACTTTTTTCATCGCTTCCGGCAATTATTCTCTTCGCCGGTTTCGTCTGCCATTTTACTCCTTTTAATTAAAACGGATTGACGCCCGCGTATCGAATTCCCGTTAATTTATGAATATCAACATCGAACGTGCTTAGATCGTCAATGCTGAATTTAGAAAGATCATCGTGTCCGCAAGCGCGGGCGATGACCTGCATCAATTCGGTTGTCGCATTGAAAAAATTCGCCAGTTGTTTGGCGGAATCGCTGATGATCAGGCGCGCACGCAGCGATTCTTTCTGCGTCGCGATGCCGACCGGACAATTATTTGTATGGCAGGCGCGCATTCCCAGACAACCGATCGCCTGAATCGCCGAATTGGCGACCGCAACCGCGTCCGCGCCGAGCATCATCGCTTTCGCAAAATCTTCGGCGACGCGCAAACCGCCCGTAACAATCAAATTTATGTCTTTCGCGCCGCATTTATCGAGATGCCGCCGCGCTCTTGCGAGCGCCGGAATTGTCGGAACATTGATGTTGTCGCGTAAAATGGTCGGCGCCGCGCCGGTTCCGCCGCCGCGGCCGTCCAAAATTATATAATCAACGCCAACCGCGAGCGCAAAATCAATGTCGTCTTCGATTCGGCTGGCCGCAAGTTTGAAACCGACGGGAATGCCGCCCGTTCTTTCGCGGACTTCCGCAGCGAATTCCTGAAAATCCTGCAAAGTTTTCAAATCAATAAAGGTTGCCGGAGAAATTGCCGCTTCGCCCTGCCGCAAACCGCGCACTTCGGCGATTTCGGCGGAAACCTTTTCGGCCGGAAGATGTCCGCCCGTGCCGGTTTTCGCGCCCTGTCCGCCTTTGAAATGAAAGGCTTGCGCTCTTAAAACTTTTTCCCACGCAAAACCGAATCTGGCCGACGCGTATTCGTAAAAATACCGCGAATTATTTTCCTGTTCGGCGGGCAGCATTCCGCCTTCGCCCGAACAAATTCCCGTCCCGACCATTTCCGCGCCTTTTGCCAGCGCAATTTTCGCCTCGCGCGAAAGCGACCCGAAACTCATATCCGAAACAAAAAGCGGAATGTCCAAAACGAGCGGTCTTTTCGCATTCCGGCCGATGATCGTTTGAGTTTTGACGGGTTCGTCATCAAGCAGCGGACGACGCGCAACCTGCGCGGGCAGAAACTGTATGTTTTCCCATTTCGGCAAAGTGTTACGGTCAACGCCCATCGCCGCGCTCGGACCGTGATGACCATATTTTTTCAAGCCGTTCTGCGCCAGATCTTTGATATAGGTTGAAAATGGTTCGGTGTTTTCGGGATGCGTGTCGGCGTATTGTCCGAGATACGCGTCGCGGTTAAATGGCTGCGGATGCGCGTCGTGAAAAGCGCGAATTTCAGCAGCATCAACAAAAACCGAATTTTCTGCGACCGCCGCGGAAAATTTATGCAAAACCTCGTGGTTATTGTATTCGGAGACGCCCGTATCAAACCGGTAATCCCAATTATGAACGCCGCAGATCAGATTATGACCGTCAATGAACCCGTCGGCGAGCAACGCTCCGCGATGCAGACATCGGCCGTATAAAACCGAAATTTGATCATCATAACGAACGATCACCAAATCGACATTTTCAACTAACGCGCCGGACGGTTGACGATCCTGAAGCTTGTTATAAACGGCTATTTTGACAGGTTCCTTTAGTCTGTTAAATTGTTCCATACAAATCAATTCTCCTTTCTAAACAACAAGTTCCAGATCGTTTCGTTTACCGATTTCGACAATTTTTGCCATTTCGGCGTTTTTTAGCCGATTTACTTCGGCAAAAAAATTCTCGAAACCGCTCGGCGTAATGATTGCTAACATTCTACTTGATGTGTCAAGCAAATTGCGAAAGCCGTGCGTTGTATTTCTCGGGATCACGATCACGTCGCCTTGTTTTGCAATGCCGATCCGGCCGTCGATCAACATTTCGTATCGCCCTTCCAAAACATAAATAATCTCATCTGTCTGGTTATGAAAATGCGCCGGCACCGCACCTTTCGGCGGCGAAGTTTCTTCGACGACCGCAAATCTGCCGAACGTTTCAGTTCCGCTCACTTTGCATGTGATCGTTTCGCCCAAAACTCTCCAAACTTCGCCCTGTCCGGTTGTCCGTAAAATTGATTTTGACATAGTTTTCTCATTTTCTAAATCAAACGCGGCAAGGTTTTATTCCCAAAAACTTCGCAACTGCGCAAATAAAAAGACGCGAATTTCTTCGCGTCTTTTTGTTTTTTTAGAGTTTTAGAATCAACCCAAAGATCTAGCCGATAAATAATTCGTCATCAACATAAACGCGGTCAACTTGTTTTGGCGAAGGCGCGAACAAAACTTCGAGACCTTTTCGTACGCCGGCCATCACCGCCGCGATCTCGCGCGCCGGTTCGACGACCTTTGTTTGAATAAATTCCGTTGTCGTCATAACCTGCATATTCGTCCGGTCGATCGTGTTGCTGACAAGTTCGACCTTGTCTTTCGCAACGAGAGCCGTTTTCCCGACGAGCAGCTTCAATTCACCAACTTCTTCGCGGATAAGACCGGCAGATTCGGCAAAATACTTGGTCGCCGTCGAAAGATTTTCCGAAATTTCGTTAAACTGTGTCGAAATCAGTTTGCCTTGTTCGCCGATCAAGTTGACCTGAATCATCAACGGCTCGATCTTGCCGAGTATCGGTTCGACCTTTTCCTCGACGCGATTGACCGTTCCGATGACTTTTCTAATGATAATGGCAATCGCAATCATCGCAATCGCCATCACGATAAAACATATCGCGATGACGATTGACGCAATCATCATCCAAAACTGCGGGTCATTAACATTCATAAACTATTAACCTTCTTTTTCAACCGGATAGGTCGGGCGACCTTCGGTGATCGATTTTGCTTCGGTTTTGCGTTTTTCTTCCGTATAGGCTTCCTTGCCGGCTTCGATCGCCGCGGTAAAAGGATTTGCCGATTGAGCAACCGCGCCTTTTGCTTTTTGCGTCAATTCACCTGCCTTATCTCTCAATTCAACGGCTTTGTCCTGTGCCGTTTGATAATATTCAGCGGCCTTTTCGCGGGTTACTTCGTAATATTCGCCGGCTCTTTCCTGTATTTGCGCCGCCGTTTCCTTGCTCTTTTCAATTCCTTTGCGGGTCACGTCAGCGATGTCGCCGCGCAGTTCTTCGCCCGATTTCGGAGCAAAAAGTAATGCGAGGATCGCACCGATTCCGCCGCCGATAAGCAAATATGTTAATTTCGTGGTCGCGCTGGTTTCTTCTTTTTCGTATTCGTTTCTCATAAGTCCCTCCAATAAGTAATTCTAAAAGTGGATCACAATAAATCAATTGATCTGATACATTGAAATATAGCAAAATTCGCGCCACAAGAGAAGTAAAAAATAAAAAGTAAAAGGTAAAAGGTAAAACTTAAATTTCTGAGAAGCCGATCCACATTTTCGAGTTGCTCTTTCAATTCACAAGAAATGTTTTACTCTTTACCGTTTTACCTTTTGAGCTTTGACCATTCGCGGGATATTTTGCAGATCGGGCAAAATCTCGATGCTTTGCCAAAATTTCGCGGCAAACATTGCTGTGACCTCGGCAGCTTGGCCAAAACCGATTTCCAGCAGCAGAAAACCATTCGGCCTTAAGAATCGCGGTGCATCGGTAATGATCTTTTTAATGATCGAAAGACCGTTTTCGCCATCCGTCAACGCATTAAGCGGCTCAAATCGTTGCACTTCCGCTTGCAGAGCTTCAATGTCTGCAAGCGGAATATACGGTGGATTTGAAACGATCAGATCGAATTTTTCATCATTCAAAGCGCCGAAAACATCCGAAGGTTTGAGCTCCAATCTTTCCAAAACCTGGTGTCTTTGAGCATTTTTTCCGGCAATTACCAAAGCCTTTTCCGAAACATCAAGCGCAATTGCTGAAGCCGTCTGATTTTCGTGCAGAATCGAAACCGAAATACACCCCGAACCGACACCGACTTCGCAAAACCGTGAATTTTTTCGCGGTTTCAATATTTCGATCGCGTTTTCGACGATCATTTCGGTTTCGGGTCGCGGAATCAAAACGTCCGACGTGAGCAAAAAATCCAAACCGTAAAATTCCTGATTGCCCGTAATATATTGAAACGGCTCGCGGCGAGCGCGACGCTCTAAAACCGATTGAAACGTTTTTTCTTCCTCTCCTGCAAGTTCATAATTTTTGTGTGCAATGAGAAACGTCTTGTCTTTCCTGAGCGTGAAAGCGAGCAGTGAATTAGCCTCGCGACGCGGTTCGGCAATTCCGCCTGCGCGCAGGATCTCGGTCGCGTGATTGAGCGTTTCGGAAATGTTCATTTGATGTTTAACGCCAAGACGCAAAAGGCGCAGAGGCGCAAAGATCTCTTTACTTTTGTTTTTTACCTTTTACTTTTCTAACGCGCACCATCGCCCCGCAAAACTGCCGGAAGCGTCAGCAGAATTATTTTCAAATCGAGCCACACCGACCAATTTTCGATATAAAAAATATCGATCCGCACCATTTCTTCAAAGGTCAGACGGTTTCTGCCCGAAACCTGCCAAAGCCCGGTAATTCCGGGTTTCATATCCAGTCGGCGGCGATCTTTGAAATCATATTCTTCGACCTCGTACGGGATCGGCGGACGCACGCCGACAATGCTCATTTCACCGCGCAGAACATTCAAAAATTGCGGCAATTCGTCAAGACTCGTGCGCCGCAAAAACCTACCCGCTTTTGTAATTCGCGGATCATCCTTTACTTTCCCGAACACCGGTTTTTCGTCATTTCCGGCGTTTGCGCCCGCGTCGCCTTCGATATTTTTAAGATATGCTTCGCGGTGAATTAATTCATCTGCGTCCGCCAGCATCGTGCGGAATTTATAGCACAGAAAAATGCGTCCGTCCATCCCGACGCGCTCTTGTTTGAAAAGAATTGTGCCGCGTGAATCAAGTTTGATGAGCAGCGAAATTACGAGCCAGAGCGGCGACAAAATTATCAGAGCGGCGACCGAAATTATAAGATCCGAAGTCCGTTTGATAAATCGTTCGATCTCGGTCAAAGGCTCTTGAAAAAGCGTCACGACCGGCAACACACCGATTTGTTCGACCTCGGTTTTCTGCGGCATCAAATTAAAGAGACTCGGTGCAAAGCGAAATTCGACGCGTTTTTTGCGGTCAATCTGCATCATTGATTCAAAAAGCTTCTCGCTCGAAATTGTGTTGTCGGTGATAATCACTTCCTGAATCGAAAATTCGCGGATCAAATCAGGCAAATCGTCAAGATCTTCAACCTTCCCGACTACCTCATAACCCAAATCCGGCGAAGCATTTAATTCTTTGATCGTTTGGTCGGCTTCCGCGTTTTGCCCGACGACAAGTGTCGGGATCAGATTGATGCCGCGCCTCCGAACGAGTTTTTGCGCGTACCGCAGCGAAAGATGAAACGCCAGGAAAATAGTCAGTGCGAGAGCAAAATCAGCTAAAAAAACCGTTCTCGAATAGGAAAAATCACGAAACGCAAAACCACCGCGAAAAAGAAACGCGACCGCCACGATCAGCAGCGAACCAACGGCGACCGCTTTGAAGATCTTAAAGGCTTCCTGCGTATAGGAAAACGCGCCTTGCAGACGATAAACCCGTTCGTAAAGCAGCATCGCAAGCCGAATCGGCAACGCAAAAAACAAGATTCCGGCGTATGGCACAAATTCTTTTGACCATGCCCACGCCGTTGCGGACAAAATGGGCTTGCCTTCGCGAAGATAAAAAGCCAAAAAGAAACATGCCAATGTCAGCAAACCATCGGTGACAAAGATCGAGACTTTCGCCATCGGCAAAATCCACTCGGGCACGCGCCTTTGCGCGTGTCGAAGCGCGGGTCTTTCAATTGTTCGATCGGCTTTCATTCTTTGTCCAAAATAAGATTTATCACTTGTTCGCGGACGCCGCTGCCGCCGCGCAGGTTCAAGCCTTTTTTCTTCGCTAACTTTATTTTCGCTAAATCTGCGGAAGTTTCAATCTTCAAAAGACGGCCTTCGCGAAAAAGATATTCGTCAATCGCGGCTGATTGTCCCGCAAAAATGGTCGCTGTCGGAACGCCCAGCGCCGCCGCTTCACGATTCATCGTACCGCCGCCGCTGAACACAAAATCCGCCGAGGCGAGCAAATTCGCGCCGTCCAAAACCATTTCGGGAATAATGATATTCGGTCCGGGATGTTTTCGTCGAAGTTCGTCGCCCTGATATTTTTTACGCGGCAATAAAATTATGCGAACGTTTTTCTGCACGGCAAATTTATCGAGCAATTCGTCTAATAATTCATTCGCAAAACCGCGATGATACAAAGCTTCGGATGCGTGCGGCCGCACGACGACGAGAATGTTATCCGGCGCAACGTCGAGCCGGTTTAGTTCATCTTGAAATCCCCCGTCAGGCTCGAAATCCGCTAAATAAACGTCCTCTTTAATTCCCTGAAATTTCTTGGTCTTCTTAAGTGCGCCAAATTTCTGCAGAAATTCATCGGGAAAGCTCGTTGGAACGATCACGCGGTTTGCCAATCTAAAGGAAAGACGATTCATCGGATGATGTTCGTAATCCATTAAATTTACGCTTCTGATCCGTAAAAGCCGACCAACTGCCAGCGGTTCGTGTGAATTATGGCTCAAAACCAGATCAATCTTTTGGCCGCGTGCCCAACGGATCAAATCAAAAACTCTGCCGCCGAATTTTGCGCCTTTTTGCAAAACTCCCTTTCCGCCGTGCGTTCCGAAAACCTCAAACGGCAGATTCGCTTTTCGCGCGAGTTCGACCGTTTGCGCATAATCGCGCGCCGTCCACAAGATCTCGTGTCCGTGCCGCGCTAAATGAGGCGCGAGCGCAAGAAAAAACGGCACGTGCGGAGAATTTCCAAGGTCGATCCAAATCTTCATTTAAGTTCCAGGTTCCAGGTTTCAAGTTTATCAGGTTTTATCTTGGACCTTGAAATCTGAAACTTGGAACTCCCGTCTTTCGAGCAAACGGGCGATCGCAAACGCCGTCCAGGCATTCGACCAGCGAATGAAAGACGTTTTAACGATCTTGCCTTTTCTTTTTTGATAATAGAAAAAGCCTTTTTCATCGCGCATATTTTCGATTGTCCAGACAGCGACTTTTTCCGCCAAAGGCAAACATCTTGCATCAATTTCACTCAATTCACAAAGCGCGACAATTGCCGCCGCCGCCGAATGAATATCAATCGGGAAAGCTTCCTTATCGTAATATTTCGGCGTTCCGTCGGTCAAAAAAAAGTTTTCGAGCCAATAATCCAAACCGGGTTTGATCGTTTTATCGCAGTTCAGACCGGGGACCAGTCTTTGCACACGAAACAGCGAAAGCAAGATGTAAGCCGTGTGAAAATTATCAACCCACGCGTGACGAAGCTTCTCGCCGTAGCCCCAGGCACCATTTTCCTTTTGACGATTAATAACAAAATTTGCCGTCTTGTGTGCCAGGTTCAAATATTCTTCGTTGCCCGAAATCGCGCCAACGCTCGCAAGGCATTCGCCCGCGAGAAGCGATGCATTGAAGATCACGCTTTTATCGAGCGGCGTATAACTGAAACAGATTTCGTCGTCAGTTTCGCCGATGCGATTCAGATCTTCCGTGATAAACACACAAATTTCCTGCGCCGCGTCAAGATAAATTTCGTCGCCGAAAAGTTCGTAACCTTCTAATAAAGCCTGCGCCGCAAAAGCCGTCGGAACGATCGTCGGTGTCCCTTGCGGTGCGAAAAATGCGCGCGATTGCCAATCGAAATTGTATCCGAAAGCGGTTCGGTTTGGGATTTTGGATTTGAGATTTGGGATTTTTAAGCGAAGAAGTTTTTCGAGAAAGTTTTTAGCATTTTCGGCATGCTGCGGTTTATAAGTTGAACGAAATCTTGAAAGTTCGGCGAGCCCGAAAAGTGCGATGCCTTTGGCGTTGATGCCTTTTTCGATTTTCAGCGCGGGGCGCAGGTCTTTTGCCGAACGCTTGACCATTTGAAGCCACGCAAGCCTTAATGGCGAAAAATATTTCATCGGCGACGCTTGAAAAATGCGGCTGTTCAAACCGTCAAACGGATCGTATCCCGCAAAATTTTCCGTTTCGCAGTAAGAATAAAGTTCGTCGTAAGTTTTTTGCAAGCGGTTAAAATCTATCAAAGCGAGGCAATTATCCATTATCAAATATCAAATATCAAATATTTCAGCAGTTTTTCCCAGAATCGTAATGCCTCAGTTAAAAGTTAAATCTGCCCACGAAAGACACGAAACTCCCGAAAAGGTTTAAAAAGCCTGCTTTTTCGTTTAATTCATGTGTTTCGTGGGCCAAAAATCCTGCTTTAACTTTTCACTGAGGCTTTACTAACCGATGTTACGCAAAAGATTTGAATTTGCGGCTGTGCCGCCCGATGTGC
>JANLTD010001247.1:0-3783 GCA_031362765.1 Acidobacteriota bacterium
TATCTTAGCTTTTCATAGAATTTGAAAGAATAAAAATTATGCAAACACAAAAAAGTTTAGACGAATTTAGAAACGAACCATTTACGGATTTTTCGACGGCAGAAAATGCCGAAGCGATGGTCGCGGCGATTGAGCAGGTTAAAAGTGAACTGGCGCTTGAATATCCGATGACCATCAATGGCGGGAAAATTACTTTGGCCGACAAATTTCGGAGTTTCAATCCGGCAAATAGAGCGCAAGTTGTCGGCGTTTTTTCAGAAGCCGACGTTGACGCAGAAAATCTTGTCGGTCAGGCGATCGAATCGGCGACGAATGCTTTTCAAACCTGGAAGACGGTTTCGCCCGCGATCCGCGCCGAATATCTTTTCAAAGCGGCTGAAATTATCCGCGCCAGAAAACATTATTTTTCGGCCTGGATGGTTTTTGAAACGGCAAAGACCTGGGCAGAAGCCGACGGCGATACGGCTGAGGCGATTGATTTTCTTGAATTTTACGGACGCGAAATGATCCGTTGGGCGGACAAACAGCCGATCACAGCGGTTGAAGGCGAAGACAATCGTTTTGAATATATTCCGCTCGGGGTCGGCGCGATCAATCCGCCCTGGAATTTTCCGCTCGCGATCATGGTCGGAATGACAACGGCCGCGATCGTTGCAGGAAACACGGTTGTTTTGAAACCTTCATCCGATTCGCCGACGATCGCCGCAAAATTTATAGAGGTTTTGGAAGAGATCGGTTTGCCCGCCGGTGTCATTAATTTTGTGACGGGAAGCGCGGCGACCGGCGAAGCGATGGTCACGCACCCGAAAACGCGGTTTATTTCGTTCACGGGTTCAAAACAAGTCGGCCTGCACATCAACGAAGTCGCCGCCAAAACGCGTGACGGACAAATCTGGATCAAACGCGTGGTCGCGGAAATGGGCGGCAAAGACGCGATCATCGTGGCAGATGACGCTGATCTGGATTCGGCGGCAAGCGGTGCTGTTTCGGCGGCTTTCGGTTTCCAAGGCCAGAAATGCTCGGCTTGTTCGCGCCTCATTGTTGACGAAAAAGTTCACGATGAATTGATGGAAAAGATCGTTGCGCTGACAAATAAACTGATATTGGGATCGCCCCTTGAAGGCGATACGAATGTCGCGGCGGTGATCAATGAAAGGTCGTTCAATACGACGCTCGAGTACATCAAAAAAGGTCTCGACGAAGGCGGAAAATTGCTGACCGGCGGCAGCGGCGATTCGTCAAACGGTTTCTTTATCGAACCGACGATCATTGATAATGTCGCGCCGGGCGCAACCATCGAACAGGAAGAAATCTTCGCTCCTGTTTTGGCAGTTATCAAAGCTAGAGATTTTGACCACGCGCTCGAAATTGCCAATGATACCGAATTTGGTTTGACGGGCGCGGTCTTTTCAAATTCGCAGGAAAATCTTGAACGGGCGAGGCGTGAATTTCACGTCGGTAACTTGTATTTGAACCGCAAATGCACGGGCGCACTGGTTGGTGCTCATCCGTTTGGCGGTTTTAATATGTCGGGAACCGATTCAAAAGCCGGCGGACGCGAATATCTTTTGCAGTTTATGCAGGGGAAATTGGTTTCGCAGAAAATTTAGTACGATAAAGTTTGTCGCCTGTTGCCGCAACTGACTTGTTTGTTGGTGCGGCAATCGGCAAAGAGCGTTCGGTGTTCGCCGTACATTTAATTTCAGGTAAATTTTATTATTTCGAAAGATGAACCAGAATGATTTATGAGTTATTCTTGTTCATCTTTGTTTGTATTTTACAATAATAATTCGGAGCAAAAAATGAAAGTTTTTTCGCATTTTCTAAGCTTAATAATTTTATACAGCCTTATTCTACCGTTGATAAATGCACAGGTATTAGATCCGTTTCCGATCAAACGCGCAGAATCCGCCCAAACCTGGCAGCGCGACGGCTGGAATGCGATTGAGAAGGCGAAACGAGAAAAGAACCGCACCGGCAAGGCGAAAAACGTCATCCTCTTTATCGGCGACGGAATGGGCGTTACGACGTTGACGGCCTCGCGTATTTTGGAAGGACAGATGCGGGGTGAAAGCGGCGAAGAAAATCGCCTGAGTTTTGAAGATTTTCCATTCTCCGCTTTGTCAAAAACATACAGTGCGAACCAGCAAACATCGGATTCGGCGCCGACGATGACCGCGATAATTGCGGGCGTGAAAACAGATGAAGGAGTTTTGTCGGTCAATCAAAATATTGTTCGAAGCGATTATAAAACCGTCAAGGGAAACGAAACGAAAACGCTTCTTGAAATGGCGGAAGGTGCCGGAAAATCAACCGGCATTGTCTCGACCGCAAGGTTGACGCATGCGACACCGGGCGCGTGTTATGCGCACACGGCGAATCGTGATTGGGAATCGGATTACGATATGCTGCGGCTTTCAAAAGACGCCGAAAAAGAAAACAGGGCATTGGAGGCAAAATTTCATAAGGAAGCATTCGACGCAAAATTTCCGGATATTGCCCGCCAGCTTATCGAATTTAAATACGGTGACGGTCTGGAAGTTGCGCTCGGCGGCGGACGCTCGAAATTTCTGCCGAAAGACGTGCAAGACCCCGAATATATTGACAAAAAAGGCGAGCGGTCGGATGGACGCGATTTGACGAAGGAGTGGCTTTCAAAACATCAGGATTCGGCTTTTGTTTGGAACAAAGCTGAGTTCGACAAGATCGATGCAAAAAAAACCAAACATCTTTTAGGGTTATTCGAACCATCTCAAATGCAGTTTGAATACGACCGGTCGAAAGATGCCGGGAAGGAACCATCGCTGACCGAGATGACGACTAAGGCGATCGATGTTTTGTCGAAAAACAAAAAAGGCTTTTTTCTGATGGTTGAAGCCGGCAGAATTGACCACGCGCATCATAACGGCAATGCTTTTCGCGCGCTGACCGATACGATCGAACTTTCAAATGCTGTTCGCTCGGCTTTGCAAAAAGTGAATCTCGATGAAACGCTGATCATAGTTACGGCTGACCACAGTCACACTTTTAATATGGTCGGTTATCCGGCGCGCGGAAACAATATTTTGGGATTGGTTCGGGAAGTTGACGAAATCGGAAATCTTGATGCCGATTACAAAAAGGACTTGCTCGGGGTACCTTTTACGACGCTTAGTTATGCAAACGGAAGAGGTTATGCCGGCGAAAATAATCTGTTTCCGGAGGGTCCCAAATTTTGCTGCACCGAGCCGAAACTTTTTAAGCCGATCAAAAATGGCCGTCCCGATCTATCAGCGGTCAACACGATTGATCCGAATTATTTGCAGGAAGCAATGATCCCGCTTAAAAGCGAAACCCACGGCGGGGAAGATGTCGCGATTTTTGCAACCGGCGCAAATGCGTATATAATAAGAGGTTCGATGGAACAAAACTGGATCTTTTATGTAATGGCTGATGCCTTTCGTTTCAAGAAACAATAGTAAAACAATATGAAAAAAAATAATGTGATGAAGATTTTGGTATGTTTGCTGGTGCTGGTGTCTTTGGTTTCGCCGATCCTGGCGCAAACCACGAAAAAGCAAATTATTTTCGCAGTTTTGAATGATGGCCGAACTCTCGAACCGATCGTTCAGGTTGATAAAGGTCAATTTGTCGAATTGGAATCGAATGAGGAAAATGGCTGGAAAGATTTTTCCAAAATGTATTACAAACCGAAAACAGCATACAATCTGATTTTCGGCGGAATCACAAACGGAAAAGTTACCGTTGTCAAGGGACCTGTTGAGGGCGATTGTTCGGCTAATA
>JANLTD010001265.1:0-8362 GCA_031362765.1 Acidobacteriota bacterium
GCGTTCCGGTTCAAAAATTCGAGTTGTCTGTAATTTGCGCCGCGAGGATAATTTTCAAAATCCGGGCGCGATTTCAATCAGGGAAATTCTCGATCAAAAGGAAAGTGATGCGACTTCCGGTATAAAAAGTCCGCTGTTAGTGGAAAAGATCGGTGAACCTAACAGTTTTGCGCACTTCGCGTGGCTCTACGAACGGCGGCAAGATCTGATCAATGATTTTCGCGAAAAATTCAGCGTCTCGACCGCCGGAATAATGATCGCCTCGCTGCTCGGTAACAAATATTTTCTCGACAAACCGACCGCCGAACTCTTCCGCGAAGGCGGAACGTTTCACGTGCTTGTCATTTCGGGTTTGCATATCACGTTTATCGGCGGTCTGACGTTGCTTTTCGTGCAATGGTTTACGCGCAAAAAGTTTTGGCAATTTGTGGTCGCAAGCGGGTTTCTGTGGGCATTTTCAATTGCCGTCGGGGCCGATCTGCCCGTCATTCGGGCGACGATAATGTTCACTATCCTGCTTTTTTCGCAAGTCCTTTTTCGGAAGGGGACGCTTCTCAATTCGCTCGGGTTTTGCGGCTTGATTCTGTTGGTTTGGCGACCCGAAGACCTTTTTGCACAATCTTTTCAATTGACTTTTATGAGCGTTTTGGCGATCGTGGTCTTTGCTTTTCCGCTGATCGAAAATCTGCGCTCGATCGGCGAATGGCTTCCGACTGCCGAAAAGCCTTTTCCGCCGAATGTTTCTGTTTGGCTCAAAAGATCTTGCGAGATGCTTTACTGGCGCGAAGACGTGTGGAAGTTTGAATCAAAACAACAGATCTGGTCGGCCGATCTTTTCAAATCGCCTTACCTGAAAGTATTGGAAGTCAAAGGCATGCAAAATATTGCCCGCTATCTTTTTGAAGGCGTTCTGGTTTCGCTGATCGTGCAGATCTGGTTGTTGCCGCTGACGATCTATTATTTTCATCGTGTTTCAATCGCATCGGTCTTGCTCAATTTATGGGTCGGTCTTTTTATCGCGCTCGAAAGTTTTGCGGCCGTAGCTGCACTCTTCTTGGCGGAGTTTAGCGATACTTTAGCGTTGCCGTTGATAAAATTGACCGAAGCTTTGAATTGGATTTTGCTTTCACTTCCCGATATTTTCGTTGAAAATAGTTGGGCGAGTTTTCGCGTTCCCGTTTATTCTGGCGCGATGAAAGCCGTTTATTTTCTCTATTTTCTACCGATTCTGATTTTGACAATTGCGCTATATAAATGGAAACCTTTTGATTTAATTTCAAATTTCAAATTTCAAATTTCAGATAAAAAAAGCGACAGATCCGTTCCAAAATATTTTCTCCGTTTCTCCGCATCTCTTCTTCTGCTCTTCTTGTTTGTAATTGTCTTTCATCCGTTCAGCGCGCCGCCAGCAGACGGCAGGTTACACATTGATTTTCTCGATGTCGGACAGGGCGATGCGGCTCTGGTAACTTTTCCGAACGGCGAAACGATGCTTGTTGACGGCGGCGGCAAGCCGAACTTTAATAGTCTTTACGTCAAACGGGAAGATGAAGAACCGGAAATGTTTGAGCCTGACGCAAGCACCATTGGCGAATCGGTGGTTTCGCAATTCCTGTGGGAAAAAGGCTATTCGCAGATTGATTACATTCTGGCGACGCACGCCGATGCCGATCATATACAGGGTTTGACGGATGTCGCGAAAAACTTTCGGGTTCGCGCTGCGTTTTTCGGTCGAACGCCCGAAAAAGATGAAGATTTTGCCGAGCTTTATAGAGTTTTGCAGAAAAGAAAGATCGAGATCGTCAAATTAAAACGCGGCGATGTTTTGAGTTTTGATAAAGCGAGCGTCGAGGTTTTGTACCCTGAGCCGGACGGCGCGCCCGAGGCAGTTTCGGACAATAATCATTCGGTTGTTTTGCGTGTTCTTTTCGGGGCGAAAAAGTTTTTGCTGACCGGCGACATCGAAAAAGAAACCGAAAGTTTTTTGGTTCAAAATCCGGGTTTATTGCGCTCTGATATTGTCAAGGTCGCACATCACGGCAGCCGGACTTCTTCAACTCAAAATTTTATTGACGCGGCACAGGCCGATTACGCAATAATTTCCGTCGGCAAAACCTCGCCGTTCGGGCATCCGCACAAAGAAGTTTTGGAAAGATGGAAAAACGCAGATGTCAAGGTTTTAACAACCGGCGAGCGCGGAACAATCACCGTTTCAACCGATGGACAAGATTTGATAATCAGCAGATTTGCGCCCTGAAAACAACAAAACGCCGGAAAGTTTTAGCTTAAAAACATTCGAGCGTTCCTTAGTCAGCCTGTAATACGTTAAGTATCACTTTAAGTATTTCAAAAGTCAAGTATTCTCTTTAAGAAGTTGTAGTGTGTCCGTAAAAAGGTATGACCGGAGCGCAAGCGTCCCCGCTTGCAAAGAGCGTCGCTTCGACGCGAAAAAGCGTCGTTAAATTCGACGACACGAGGCTCACAAAAGCTGTTTTCGCGCCCTGCGCTCAGGCAAGCAAGGATGCTTGCGCTCCACGCATAACTTTTTCGATTACAGCGAGAGTAACTTTCCTTTCCTTCGTGAAATCTTCGTGACCCTTCGTGGATAGTTTCTCCATTTCAAATATCGTCTAATGCTTAAAATGACGAAATCCGGTAAAAGCCATCGCAATATTATGTTCATTGGCGGCTTCGATTGATTCATTGTCTTTGATCGAACCGCCGGGCTGAATGATCGCCGAGACGCCGAAGCTCGCGGCTTCGTCCACGTTATCGCGGAACGGGAAAAAAGCATCTGATGCGACCACCGAATTTTTCAATGGCAGATTGAATCTTTCGGCGCGCATTGCCGCGATCCTGACCGAATCAACACGGTTCATTTGGCCTGCGCCGACGCCGATCGTTCGATTTTCGTTGGCAAATACGATCGCGTTGGATTTGACGTGTTTGCAGACTTTCCATGCGAGAAGCAGTGCGCGAAGCTCTTCGACGGTCGGTTTTCTTTCGGTCACAAATTTCAGGTCGCTTTCCGAAACGCGGTAAATATCCTTCGATTGGACAAGAAATCCGCCGGAAATTTGTTTGTATTCAAGATTGTTTGTGCTTTCGTATTTTTCGACGCGCAAAACGCGCAGATTTTTCTTCCGCTTAAAAATTTCCAGTGCGTCCGCGTCAAAATCCGGCGCGACGACGACCTCCGTGAAGACTTCATTGACCGACCTGGCGACCGCTGCACCAACTTTGCGGTTAAACGCGACGATCCCGCCGAATGCCGAAACCGGATCTGTTGACAGCGCACGGGCGTAGGCTTCTTCATTACTTGCACCCGTTCCAATGCCGGACGGATTTGTGTGTTTGATGATCGCGACGGCCAAGTCGTCAAAATCCTGGACAAGATTCCAGGCGGCATCGGCGTCAACATAATTGTTAAAAGACATTTCCTTGCCGTGAAGCTGTTCGGCCTTGACAATTCCGCCCGATTCGTTTGATTCGTAAATCGCGGCTTTCTGATGCGGATTTTCGCCATAGCGCAGGTCAGCGGCTTTTTCGAGTTCAATCGTTTCAAAATCGGGAAAATCGTCGCTGTCTTCTTCCACCGTTTCATCAAAAATGTCTGCGGATTCGATGATTATCAAATTTCCCAGAGGATTAAAAGGTTCGAGAAATCCAAGATCTTCCGAAGAAAGCTGTTTGGCAAGATACGCGGAAATTGCCAGATCGTAGCTTGCCGTGCGGGTATAGGCGAGTGTCGCGAGGCGCTGGCGCGTTTCAAGACTCAAACTTCCGCCGGTTTCCCGTAATTCCTGCGAAACACTTTCGTAAAGTTTGGCGTCCGTCACAACCGCGACATCGCGCCAGTTCTTAGATGCCGAACGGATCATCGCCGGCCCGCCAATGTCGATGTTTTCCACTGCTTCATCGAGCGAAACATCGTCTTTGGCAATAGTTTCCTGAAACGGATAAAGATTAACGACGACCAGATCGATCGGTTCGATGCCGTGTTCGGTCATTGATCGGGCGTGATCCGCATTATCGCGCAAAGCCAGAAATGCGCCGTGGATCTTCGGATGCAAAGTTTTGACGCGTCCGTCCATCATTTCGGGAAAGTCAGTGATATCGGCAACTTCCGTGACTTCGATTCCATTTTCGCGCAAATTTCTTGCAGTTCCCCCGGTCGAGATGATCTCGACCCCGAATTCGCGCAAGTGGCGGGAAAATTCCAAAATCCCCGTTTTGTCTGAAACGCTGATCAATGCGCGTTTGATCTTTCTTAATTCACTCATAAAATGTAAGGTTCCGAAGTTTCGCCTTTAGGCGTGAAAACGCTGTTGATTAATCACGGGGCTTGTGCCAGGCGTAACTCTGAACCGTTTAAAACTAAAAAAGCGGTCTCAATCTGACCGCTTTTGGTGTTCTGAATTTTGTGCAAACATAGTTCGGGAACAAGCCGTGTTCACCGATAAATACAACCGCCAAAGAATCTTGAAGACGAGGCATTTGTTTTAGAAAAAAAAGCGTCCCAAAAACAAAAGGCTCAACAAAAAAGCTAAAGTATAAATGATTACTTTGATAAGACTCATAAAATTTTCTATTCTTAAAGTCGGAGAACTTAAAACGCTTACAACCGAACTTTTATTTTAGTTCCGCAATTTATCCGATGTCAAAACCTTTCAAACCGATTTATTACGCCGCCCTTGTTTTTGTGCTGATTTTACAAATATTTAACAATTCACACGCGCAAACGATCGAGGTCAAGGTCAAGATCACCGAATCGAACGCTTTTATCTCAGGCAGTTTGATAGACGCGGCCAAAAGCCAAAATGTTACAAACTTTTCTTTTCTGAAATCTTACGCCGGTTTCGACACTCTCGGCGAACGGATTTCGGGTGTCAGTTTATTCGATAAAAGCGGGCAAAAAGTTAATTATAAAAAGCTTGTTGACGGCGAATTTCTGGCGGCCGGCGCTTTTGATAAATGGAATTACCGCACCGATCTGAGCGTTCCGAAAAATATATCGGCTTGGCCGCACGTTTCGTGGGTTTCTGACGGACAGGGAATTTTGATGCTTGGCGATCTGTTGCCGGAATTCGGCGAGAAAACACCGGCAAAAATTACTTTTGAATTGCCGAAAGATTGGCGTATCTTAGGTCTGGAAAAAGCGTCGGGCGACAATATTTTTGAAGTTTCCGATGTTGAAAAGGCGGTATTTTACATCGGCAAAAACTGGCGCGAAAAAGAAATTGTGGTCGGCGATGTGAAATTAAACCTGATAATGTCGGGCGAATGGCAGGTTACGGATGATGAAGCGCGTCAAACGGCGGGCGCTATTTTCGCTTTTTACGAAAAACTTTTTGGCGCACGAAACTTTGAAAAAGCGCAGATCTTTCTCGGAAAATTTCCGCGCGAAGTAACTCCGGGACGTTGGGAAGCCGAAACCCGCGGCCGATCGGTGACGATCTTTTCATCCGAGATGAATTTTAGGACGCAATCGTATCAAAGACTTCACGAACAATTGCGCCACGAACTCTTTCATCTATGGTTGCCGAACGGCGTCAGTCTTTCAGGTAACTACGATTGGTTTTACGAAGGTTTCGCGCTCTATCAATCGTTGAAAACGGCGCTTGCGATGAATCAGATCAGCTTTGATGATTTTCTCGACACGCTCGGACGCGCCTTTTCGATAGATACTTTACAGAGTCAGCGAAGGTCGCTGATCGAAGCCTCGAAAAATCGCTGGAACGGCGCGCACACTCAAGTTTATGCACGCGGAATGCTGGTTGCTTTTCTCGCGGACATTGCGCTTCTGCAGAAATCAAAAGGCAAAAGCACGCTTGCCGAGATATTACGCGACATCTATCAAAAGCATCGCGCTCCGAATCCGCTGCAAGACGGCAACACAGCGATCTTGAATATTCTGAAATCTCACGGCGAATTGCAGCCCGTCATTGCAAAATACATCAAAGGCGCGGAGAATATCGTCTGGCAAACTGATTTGGACGCAATCGGCATCGAATCGACGACGGAAAATTTTGCGACAAAATTAAAAGTAAAAGCCAAATTGAACGGCCGGCAAAAAGATTTATTGGACAAGTTAGGTTATAATAACTGGCGAAAAAATTCGGAATCATCAAAATGAATTTAAGAAAAATTTTTGTTTTATCAGTAATTTTATCAGTTTCTCTCGGCTCGGGCGGTTGCGGAGTGGTGAGCAGCATCTATAACAGTATCGTGGCGGTGGCGGGTTTGAGTACCGTTTGCACGGTGATCGCCAAAAAAGCGCAGATCCGCACTTCATATGCCGTCGTCGCGTCTGACATTTTGGAAGTAAAACGCGGCGACCCACTTGATATTTTAGATCAGGTGGATTTTGAAAAAACCACCTGGTATCGTGTTCGGGCCCGCGACGAAGACCAGACCGAAGGCTGGATCGAAGCGCAAAATATCATCACGAGCGATGTGCTTGAAAAATCTAAAAAACTTTCCGAAGAAGATAAAGATCTGCAATCGCAGGCAAACGGACTGCTTCGCAATAAAACCAACTTGCGTCTAACACCCGAACAGCGCGACGACAATGTGCTGGTCAAGCTCGACAATGGCTCGACATTTGAGATCGTCACGTGGAAATATGTGCCAAAGGCGGAAGATGCCAACGACGACGCCGCCAAAGATGCTTCAAAACAGCCGAAGACCAAAACAAAAAACGCCGAGATCGAGGCCGCCAAGATAGATAACGACCCTGATAAGATGGAAGAAAAATACGATATTTGGTATAAAGTCCGCCTCGACCCGTCGGTTTCGCCGGCACCTTCGGGCTGGCTTTTCGGCAGACAGGTCGAACTCCAAGTGCCGTCCGACATCGTTTTCTATCAGCAAAACAATAAAAAATTCGTCACCTGGCAGAAACTTGACGGCGCTGAAACTTCTATTAAAGACGACCCGAAAGCCGTCACCAAGCTAAATAGTTGGGTGATTCTTTCGCGCACCAACGTCGTCAAAGCGATTGACGGCGACGAACCTGATTTTGACGGCGTTCTGCTTCTCGGCTACGACAAATACGACCAGTCTCATTACCGGATCTATCCGCTGATCGGCGAGGTGTGGGGCAAACTCCCGATGAAAATGGAAGGCACCAACGATAACCGCACATTCACGCTTCGTCTGCGCAACAAAAACAGCGGCCAGATCGAAGAAAAACGGTTCGTCGTGACATTCGACAAAAGCCGCTACAAACTAAAACTGCCCGACGATATGGCGAACTTCGAAACCAAGGAAGGCAAATGAAAGTGAAAAAGTTTAAAAGTGAAAAAGGGTAAAAGTTGGTTGAATGTTGAGGGTTTTTAAGTTGGTAGCATTGTGTTGAACGATAAAAAAGTAAGAAAAAAAGTTGAATGTTTTGAAGATTTGTTCATTTGGCAAAAGGCGGTTGAATTTGCCAAAGAAATTTATCTCATTACCGAAAAGAAAGGTTTGAAAAATGATTTCGGCTTAAAAAATCAGATGCGCGATTCGGCAGTTTCGATTTCAAACAACATTGCCGAAGGCTTTGAGCGCCGCTCACGCAAAGAGTATTTAAATTTTCTAAACATTGCCAAAGCCTCGGCAGGAGAAATCAGAAGTCAGTTATATGTTGCATTTGAAGTTGGTTATCTCGAAAAATCAGAGTTGGAGCATTTAAGAGAAAAAGCCAAGTTTTTAAGTGGTTCAATTACAAATCATATGAATTCAATCAGCAACTCCGAAAGCTGAAATCCAAAACTTTTTCACTTTTTCACTTTTACCCTTTTTCACTTTACAAATATGAGCGAAGATTTAGAACTTGATCTGGAAAATCCTTTCGGTGAATCTTTTCAAATGGAGATCACCGATTCGGTTGATCTGCATTCGTTTGCTCCGCGCGACATCAGAGCCGTGACGAAAGCCTACCTCACCGAAGCACACAAAAAAGGCTTTCGGCTCGTTCGCATTATCCACGGCAAAGGAATCGGCGTGCAGCGCGAAATCGTTAAAAAAGTTTTAGAACAAACCGCTTTCGTCAAATCCTTCAAAACCGCCGACGAACTTTCCGGCAGCTGGGGCGCGACGATCGTTACTTTTCGAGATTAGTAGAGCAATTTTTTAGATTTTCTGGTGTGTTTGTTTTCGTTCAGAGTCCAAACTTTAAGTTTGAAAAACCGCCGCGCTTCGCTGGCGGTTTCACGTCTTGTGCGTAGACTCTGAACGAAAACAAAAATCCGCCAGTGTGAACTCAAAAGCCTAGAAAACTTAAAAATTGCTCTACTTACCTTGAAGTCCGTACTTGAATTATTTCACAGACGGACATTTTACTTTCTTCGGTCGTCCACCAGGCGCCTGTCCAAATCCC
>JANLTD010001271.1:0-2143 GCA_031362765.1 Acidobacteriota bacterium
CTTGTTTAGTTTTTTGTTTTTAGCCTTTAGTTTTTGGCACTTTTATTCTAACCGGGGAGTTGAAGTAAAAGTTTAGAACCAAAAACCAAGAACTAAAAACTAAAAACCAAGTTTTCAAATACCTGTCAATTTGCGGCGCAATTCGTCGCGTCCGCGGGCGATTCGTGATTTCACCGTGCCGATGTTCACTTCCAGAGTTTTCGCGATCTCTTCGTAGCTCAAACCCTCGATGTCGCAAAGCACGACGGCTTCGCGGAAAATATCGGGTAATTCGTTCAACGCCTCACGAAGTAGTTTTTCGCGTTCCATTCGCAAAGCATTTTCTTCCGGGTTTAACGCTTTACTTGAAAATGTTTCCGATAAAGGCGTGTCACTCGTCCCGATCGTGACATCAAGCGAGATCGTTTGATCGCGCCGGCGGCGTTTCCACCATCTGAAACGATTACGCGATTCGTTGATCGCGATCCGAAAGAGCCACGTTTTCAAATCCGCTTCGCCGCGAAACTTTTTGATCGCTTTGAGCGCACTGAGAAAAGTTTCCTGCGTCAGATCGCTCGCTTCTTCAGCGTCCTGTGTCAAACGGTAAACCAAACCGTAAATATCGCTTGCATACCGATTTGCCAAAGTGTCGAACGCCGTCCGGTCACCCGCTTTTAACTTGTCAATGAACTCGGTTTCGGCTAATGAAAAGGACACGCCCGAACCTGCCGCCAATGCGACATTCCCTAATTCTTCATCGTCTATTGTGATTGACTTGCTGAAGAACATTGCTTGCCTTTTTGCAATCTCTCTTAAAGAAAATTTCAAATTGCTCATCCGCCGGTTTTCCGCGAACTGTTTGGTTAGACACAAATTGTTTTGTTTTGTTCCCGAAAAAATAATTTTTTATTCAGAATTAATAATTTCGTATCAAAAATGTTCGCTTTAATATGTGTTTTGATGTTTTCATTTTGGCTTTTCCCTTAAACTTACTTGCTCTCGGCACCGTTTTACGATAAATTAACTCTTTTGGAAAAATTCCTGAAAAATCATTCAAATAATTATATAACGATTTAACATTCAAACGATTGCATTTTTTTTAATCAGATGGCAAGAAAACGAAGAATTCCTGAAGTTACACTTCCGACCAATGAACCTAAAGAAAGAGTCCAATATCAAGACGCTTTTCAATCAACGCTCACAAAAAGAGTTGAGGAAGTAGGAAAAACATTTGAAGGTAAGGGCAAAACGTTTCTTTACGCGGCGGCGGCGGTTGGCGTGATATTGGTTTTGGTCGGTATTTTTTATATGTGGAACCGCAGTTCCGACGCGAAAGCGCAAACTGCGCTCGGTAAAGCAATTGAAACATCGCAGGCGCAAGTTACCGATTCGCCGCTCCCGGCCGGTTCGACCGGTAAGACTTTCAAGACCGAAAAGGAACGTGCCGAAGCCTCGGTTGCCGAATTTCAAGCTGTCGCTGATAAATTTGGCGGAGCGGTCGGCGAAAAAGCCAAATATTTTATCGCGGTCAACAAGGTTTCAATTGACCGCGGCGCTGCCGCGACTGAGCTCGAAGCCCTGGCCGCGAAAACGGATGATGTCGGCAAACTTTCAAAATTTGCGCTTGCCCAGATTAAAGCCGGCGACGGCAAAGCCGACGAAGCGATCGCGCTTTATCAGCAGCTGGCCGGAGACGATACTTCGGTGATCGCGAAAGACACGGTGAATTTTGAACTCGCCAAACTGCTCGAAAAACAGGGCAAAAAAGATGATGCGGTAAATCTCTATTTCAGCATCGCCAAAGCGGCGAGCGAAGCGAAAGACCTCGACGGCAAACCCGTGCCGCTGTCAACAACCGCCCGCGACGCCAAAGCCAAGGTCGAAGAACTGGCACCCGAAAAAGCCAAGGAAATCGTTGAATCAAAACCCGAATCACCGTTCGGCGGCGGTAACTTGCCTTTGGGAATCCAGTAAACGGGAATTGACCGAATTGAATAAATTTGAACGAGCGCGGCAATAGCTGCGCTTTTTTGCAGAAAGTCTGCAAATTTGAAAAATTCAGACGCGATTCGGTATTTATAGTTGTATTATTTAAAAAAGTTAAGGGGTTTTCAATTTGAGCGAAATTGCACACGCAAAACAAGCGGACATTTCTGCTGCGGAG
>JANLTD010000024.1:0-3009 GCA_031362765.1 Acidobacteriota bacterium
TTGCGCCAATATTCAGGAAGCCCGCGAAGATATTACCAAACTTCGCTGTATCATTTCGGGATTGGCAAGAAACAAGGGGCTGGAAATTGTCGCGGCTTCGACGCATCCTTTTTCAAAATGGTCAGAACAAACCATCTACGAACACGACCGTTATAAACTGCTGGTTGATGAATTGCAGATGGTTGCGCGAAGTCTTTTGATCTTTGGCGTGCACGTTCACGTCGGGATCGCCGATCTGGACCGCCGGATTCATATTATGAACGCGGCACGGTATTTTTTGCCGCACGTTCTTGCGATGACGACATCGTCGCCGTTTTGGCTGGGATTCAACACAGGTTTGAAATCGTATCGCTCGGAAGTTTTCAAAAAATTTCCGCGCACTGACATTCCCGACCATTTCGAGTCGTACCAGCAATATCAAAGTTACATTGATTTGCTGATTAAGATGAATTGTATTCAGGACGGCACGAAAATTTGGTGGGACGTGCGTCCGCATTCGATATTTCCGACGCTTGAATTCCGCATCGCCGACATTCCGACGCGGGTTGACGACACGATTGCGGTGGCTGCACTGTTTCAGGCAATTTGCGCCAAGCTATCGGTGATGATCGAAAAGAATTGGGGTTTTCGGCTCTATCACCGAAGATTGATCCAGGAGAATAAATGGCGGGCAATTCGTTACGGATTAGATGGAAAACTGCTTGATCTGGGCAAACAAAAAGAAGTTCCGGTCAAGGATCTGATCCGCGAACTGCTTGATTTTGTTGATGATGTCGTTGACGAACTGGATTCGCGCAAAGAGATCGAACATATCCACACAATTCTCGAACGCGGAACTTCGGCTGACGAACAGTTAAAGGTTTTTGCAGAATCCGGCAACGATTTCAACGCCGTCGTTGATATGCTGATCAAAAACACGTTGGAAAACGTGCCGACGAAGTGTTTTGATTAAAAATTTGGACTTTTAGAGAAACGGAAGCGAAAACTTGGATTTTCGCTTCTTTTTCGTTTTATCCGTCAACGGTGTAACAAGTTCCGCAACTATTTTGATTATAACAATGCAAGAAGGGTTTGAAGTTAGGGAAGAAAATTATCAAATATCAAATAGCAATTGTTTCGCGGGTTTTTCGTATTTGAAAATAAAACCCGCAAAATATTTGATATTTGATTCAATCTCAAATTGAATCGCTATTATTTCCCGCTAGATTATTTTTCAAAACAAGGTTGGTCTTAAACTCCACAAGGACAGCCTTTATCTATTTCAGTGTGAATTTAACCGCCTTCCGCGCTAGTTTTGCTTTTTGCGGTATTTGAGTGATCGCCATCTGAAGGTAGTTACGGACTTTCAGCATTTAAGGGGCAAAAATATAAACGATTACTCCGGTTACTTTTATTCCTTGATCGCATATTCTGGTTGGAGAAAATTTAGACTTTTTGGCAGCGTATTCAGCCTCACCGAATAAGTTTTTATTTCCTGAAATACCTTTGGCGGAGATGACTTTACCGGTTTCGTCAATTGTTACCCGCACTTCGACAGGGCCACTCGGTCCGGACTGTACAAATTCCTTTAAGTACCGCGGTCTCACTAATTTAATGGCCTTACCGTTAATGATTCCGGCTGTGACGGAGTTAGTTTCAAAGGCACCGGTTGTGATCTCATTATCTGAGCCGCTCAGAGTTAAAGATTTAATCAAATCATTCCAAACCGGATTTCCAATCAAACTGTCTTTGTTGGTTCGCATATAAACGAGGGTTATAAATCTGTTTCCAAGCGCAAAAGGATAAAATTCGCCGGTGGCAGGCTCATTTTGATAAATCCCTGAATATTTTGTTCCCGATATTTTTCTGGCATTAAAGTCAAGACATAACCATTCTTCTTTAGCTTCATTATCGGGATTGCTTAAACTCTTTGAGATAGCAGCTACATATGTTGAGTGAGCATTCTGTTGTAGATTTGAATATTGTTGCGCATCTAAAACAATCTCGCGAGGAGAGGAAACAACTATTAATACGGAAGCATTTTCTTTTGAAATAGAAATGCTCTGGACTTCGGACGAACTTTTATCGGTAATGATCCAATCCGAAGGATAATTAAACTCTAATCCTTCGACATCAAAAGTTTTTATTTTTGAAGATAGTGTATCTTGCGCAATGATGGCGATGCCGGAAACTAAAAATAGAATGATTAGAAAAAGAGGAGATTTCATAATGAGCCTCTCAAACTTCTTGATTTATTTATTTATATAGCATTTTCTTTACGATTCAAAGCCAACTTCAAGAAATTCTCAAACAAAATGCGACCGTCGCGTGATTCGTGGACGTGCTGCCAGCGCGTCGGGTTTGTACTCCAGTCTTCAAACGATTTTTCGAGGTGAAATTGAACGGCATAGATCATTTGTCCTTCAGTGCATTTGACCATCATTTGGTTTTTGCAAAGATACGCGGTGGCGAGAAGCTTGAAGCCTTTGGGGACATCCGCAACTTGCAGACCGTGATTTTGCCAGACTCTTAAAATGTCGTCCTGCGTCGTGTATTGCTGCCAGATTCCGCTTTCGGTATTAGTGATTCCGTCAAAGATCGGGTCGGTATCATCAACGATCTTGATAAACCGATATTGGTATTCAACGACGCGATTCGTGCGTTTTTCCGAGGGATCTAATTTATCGAGCGTTTTTAATTTCGAGCCGAACGAAACACCGACCAGCTGATGTGCCCCGCAGATCGCGAGAACCGGAAATTTCGTTGTTCTGATAAAGTTTGCGAATTTATCGAAACGACTAAAATTCCGGTTCTCGCGATTTGCGGGGCGCATCAACTTGTCGGTGTTTCGTTCGGCTCGAAATTAACAACGCTTGATAATCTCGATGCGTCGGAAAAACGCACGAATCGCGTCGTTGAATACCAATATCGTTTTATCAAAATCGTTGACGACACCGACCCGATCTTTGACGGAATTACCAATACCGAAAGCGGAATCTGGCAAGAATATACGACGCAGGACGATATTTT
>JANLTD010000074.1:0-2627 GCA_031362765.1 Acidobacteriota bacterium
TTCTACGGCGGTCTGGTTCGTCAAAAGAATGTGCTCTCGACGATGCTCAAAAGTTTGATCTCGATCGGCATCGTCACGCTGCTTTGGGCATTTGTCGGATATAGTTTGGTATTTTCGGAAGGAAATGCGTTTATCGGCGGACTTGATTTCGCATTTTTGCGCTCTGTCGGCGCGGAACCAAACGCCGATTATTCGACCACGCTGCCGCAACAGACGTTTATGATCTTCCAGCTGATGTTTGCGATAATCACGCCCGCACTGATCACCGGTGCGTTTGCCGAACGCATCAAATTCCCTGCCAAACTGGCTTTTACAACGCTTTGGACACTAATGGTTTATTTTCCTCTAGCACATATGGTGTGGGGCAAAGGCGGGTTTTTGAACGCCGTTTTGGGCGGCTCGTTTCCGGCACTCGATTTTGCGGGCGGAACGGTTGTTCATATCTCGTCGGGCGTTTCAGCTCTGGTTTGCGCTCTTTATCTCGGCAAACGAATTGATTACAAAAATGAACCGACTGCGCCCCATAATACGGTTTTGAGCCTGATCGGCGCCGGACTTTTATGGTTTGGCTGGTTCGGCTTTAACGCGGGAAGCGCTTTGTCAGCAAGCAGTCTGGCGACCAGAGCCTTCGTCACAACTCATTTTGCCGCCGCGACCGCGATGCTCACCTGGACATTGATCGAATGGCTCAGACACGGCAAACCGACGATGATCGGCGCGATCTCGGGCGCAGTCGCGGGATTGGTTTGCATCACACCGGCCGCCGGATTTGTCTCGCCGATTTCGGCAATTTTGATTGGAATGGTTGCCGGTGCGGCGTGCTATACAATGGTTTGCGAAGTCAAAAAACGGTTCGGTTATGACGATACGCTTGATGTTTTCGGAATTCACGGCATTGGCGGAATTTTCGGCGCGCTTCTGACCGGAGTTTTCGCAACTAGTACGATCAACCCTATTTTCAAGGATTCAGGCGGAAATGTGTTGCGGGTCGGATTAATTGACGGAAATGCAATGCAAATTGTCTATCAGCTCGCGGGTATCGGAATTTCGATTGCCCTCGCCATTGGCGGAACCCTCATCATTCTGAAATTCGTTGATCTGGTAATCGGACTGCGCGTCAGCGAATCGGAAGAAACAACCGGGCTTGACGCCACACAACATGGCGAAACAGCGTATGTTTTTGAAGGCGAGCTGATTCATCTTTCGGGCGGAAATACAGTTCTTTCGACAGAAGTTGAACCGATTATGCCCGCGAATCTGGTCGAAGGCTAAAAAGAATTTTGCCCACGAAACACACGAATTAAACGGAAATTTTCAATTTTTTTTCTTATTTTAGTTTATTTCGTGTGTTTCGTAGGCAATAAAAAGATTTGAAGTCCGCAATTCGACACGCGAAATTGGGGAAGATTGCCTCCGGAATGCGGACTTCAAAACAAGTTCTCTCACGCTGCCATCGGAAAAAAGGCATAGTTTTCTCCAAAGAACTGCGCCTTTGGCTTTTTTCGGCTAAAATCAAAACTGTGCCGGAAAGATTTGAATTTCAAGTTACAACCAAAGAATATAAAAAACGGCTCGACGAATTTTTATGCGCCGAGTTTCCTTTTTTAAGCCGAATGTATCTGCGCGAGCTTGTCCGCGACGAAAAATGCGAGGTCAACGGACGCTGGGAAAATCGCGGATATTTGCTGAAAACAAACGATTTTATCGAAGTTGAAGTTGACCGCAAACGGCAAACTTCGCTCCACCCCGAACCGATTCCGCTGGAAATTATCTTCGAGGATTCGGAAATTCTCGTGGCCAACAAGCCTTCGGGAATGCTCGTTCATCCGACGGTCGGGGTGCGAACCGGAACTTTGCTAAACGCGTTGGCATATTATTTGAATTTTTCGGCGGAAAATTCAGAGATTTTCAAAAGAGCCGGACTTGTCCATCGTCTCGACAAAGATACGTCGGGTTTAATTTTGATCTCCAAAACACCTCACGCACATCGCATTTTGTCGGGTCATTTCAAGCGAAAACTTGTCGAAAAAAGATATTTCGCATTGGTCGAAGGAATAGTCAAAGCAGATTCCGGAACAATTGACGCGCCCGTCGGACGATATGTGGAAGATAGATTTTGGAATATCAAAGCGGACGGAAAACAATCTATCACAAAATTTTGGGTCAAGCGCCGATTTGACGATAAAACCTTGCTCGAACTGGAACCCGTGACGGGCCGCACAAATCAATTGCGAATTCATCTCGCGCACATCGGGCATCCGATTTTGGGCGACATAAAATACGGCGGACGAGAATTTTCGCGCCTTTGTCTGCACGCCTTTCGCCTCAGTTTTTGGCATCCTAACGGAAATCGGCGTTTGGAATTTGAAACCGAATTGCCTGCAAAGATGAAATAAATCTCATCTTTGCAATATTTAACTTTGCAATTCAATTTCAAATCCGGATCAGATTAAAGATCAAAAACTAAATCTAAACGCCAGCTGCGCAAGACGCGGGTTGTTGCTCGTCGAGATAATGCGCCCGAAGTCAGCTCCGGCGTTCAGGTTACTGATTGGATTGGCAAAGTTGACGTTATTGAAGAGATTGAAAAATTCGGCGCGAAATTCAATGTTTTTTGAATCGTCAAT
>JANLTD010000116.1:0-3123 GCA_031362765.1 Acidobacteriota bacterium
TCGTTCCACATTTTAAAAACCTCCGTTAGCAATTATACCACTATTAATATTTCGCCTTTTTTGGCTTTTTCAAAGCGTGATCAATCGCCGTCGGTTTAACCTTCCACCTTCGATTTCAAAAAGATGTCGCGATATTCTTGAACGAAAGCGATGTCTTTCGGTACCAGATCAGCCAAAGTCACAACCAGTTCGCCTTTGCGACCGTTTTTGATGGCGTGGTGAATTGCGTCGCGGCCTTCGGGGATGATTCTCACCTGCGGTTTGTTTTCGCTTTGGGCAATGCCTTCCTGCAGCAATACGAACATCTCTTCATCGGTGCGTCCGCGCAGATAATTTCCGCGCCGGATGACGATGCGTTCAAACGTATCGGCGGCGATCTTGGCAAATTCACGGATATCTTCGTCGCGGCGGTCACCGGTGCCGTTGAT
The DNA here is from genome assembly GCA_031362765.1 of Acidobacteriota bacterium. Taxonomy (GTDB): domain Bacteria; phylum Acidobacteriota; class Blastocatellia; order Pyrinomonadales; family Pyrinomonadaceae; genus JAFDVJ01. The sequence continues at coordinate 429 of JANLTD010000116.1, forward strand.
GACGACCGTGTGATGTTTGTATGACAGCTTTTTGATGAAATTGGAAAGTCCCAATATTCCCGCCGGATTGTGCGCGTAGTCCATCAAAACCGTGACATCGCCGATCTCGACAAAATTGAGCCGTCCGGGCGTTTGCGCCGTTCCCGCATTAAAGGTTGTCAGACCGCTTCTAATATCTTCGAGCGAAACGCCGTGGACAAAGCACGCCAGAGTTGCCGCAATGACGTTTTGAATCATAAATTCAGCGCGCCCGCCGTAGGTCAGAGGAATATTTATCGCCTTTTCGATACGTACCTTCCATTTGCCTTTAAGGATCGTGATATAGCCGTTTTCATAGACGCACGAGATGCGTCCGCGCCGCGCCTGACGTTCGATGTTCGGATGATTTTCGTCCATCGAAAAATAGACGAGATTCCCGTCAACGAGTTCTTTCATCCGATAAACATTTTCGTCTTCGGCGTTCAAAACCGCGTAACCCTTTTTGGAAACAGAACGCGGCACGACCGATTTGACACGCGCCAGATCTTCAAGCGTGTTGACATCCTTTAGACCGAGATGATCGGCCGCAACATTTGTCACGATACCGATGTCGCAATGATCAAAGCCCAATCCGGCGCGAATAATTCCGCCTCGCGCGGTTTCCAGCACGGCAACTTCGACGGTCGGATCTTTGAGAACGAGCTGCGCCGAAACCGGTCCGGTGTTGTCGCCCGAAACGATCTGCTGATTTTGAATATAAGTTCCGTCGGTTGTCGTAAATCCGACGGTTTTGCCGCTTCCCTTCAAAATATGCGCGATCAGCCGCGTCGTCGTCGTTTTGCCGTTGGTTCCGGTCACTGCAATGATCGGAATGCGCGACGGTTTTCCCGGCGGAAAGAGCATATCAATAACGTGTTCGGCAACATTGCGGCCGATTCCCTCGCTCGGCGCTAAGTGCATCCGAAATCCCGGTGCGGCGTTGACTTCGATAATGCCGCCGCCGTTTTCGTGCAGTGGCTCGGCAACATTCGGCGCGATCACGTCAACGCCCGTCACGTCCAAACCAATAATTCGAGCGATACGTTCAAAAAGAAAGACATTTTCGGGGTGAACTTCATCCGTGCGGTCAATTGCCGTTCCGCCGGTTGAAATGTTTGCCGTCGTTTTGAGATAGAGAATTTCGTCTTTTTCTAAAATGGTTTCGAGGGTGTAGCCTTTCGCGGCGATCAGACGCGCCGATTGCGAATCTATATCGATCTGCGTCAGCACATTTTCGTGCCCGTAACCTCGGCGCGGATCTTTGTTTGTTTCATCAACAAGTTCCTGAATTGTCAATTTACCGTCGCCAACGACGTGCGCCGGAATTCGTTCCGCAACCGCGATCAAACGATTATTGACTACCAAAGCCCGAAAATCATTGCCGATCAGCTGTTTTTCGACAATTATCCAGCGCGAATATTCCTTGGCTTTTTCAAAAGCGGTTTTTGCATCTTCGATCGTTTCGATACCAACCGTCGCGCCTTTACCGTGATTACCGTCAAGCGGTTTGATGACGACCGGATAACCGATTCGTTCGATCGTTTTTTCCAAATCTTCTTCGTTGCGGATCTTATAACCTTTCGGCACGGGCACGCCCATTTCTCCAAGAAGCTTTTTAGTCGCGTCCTTATTGCCCGCGATATCCACCGAGATCATATTTGTTTGGGAAGTAGTTGTCGCCTGAATGCGTTTTTGATGAACTCCGTAACCGAGTTGAACGAGCGATTGATCGTTGAGCCGGATAAACGGTATATCGCGCGATTCGGCTTCTTCGACGAGTGAACCGGTCGAAGGTCCAAATCGCACATCTTCGCGGGTTTCACGCATTTCCTGAATCTCGATTTCGAGTTCGGCTTTGATATCTGCGACATTTTTCCCGTTTGCCAGATCAAGAAAAAGTCTGACTGCGGCACGCGCCGCATAGCGTCCGACCTCTTCTTCGTGATACGCGAAAACGACGTTGTAAATTCCCTTTTCACCGGTTTCGCGGGTGCGCCCATAGCCGACATCCATCCCCGAAAGAGTCTGTAATTCAAGCGCGAAATGCTCGATGATATGTCCGGCCCAGGTACCGGTTTTGACGCGTTTGAGAAAACCGCCGTCTTCGCCGAAACTACATCCGTGCGAAAAAAGCGACGGCATGACCTCGTTCATCCGTTTGTAAAAGTTTTTGATCGTATTGGACGGCCTTTCTTCCCATTCGCCAATATCAAGCCGCATTATGATCAGCTTTTTCCAATAACCACTCCAATAGTTTGGTCCGCGTAGTGTTCTGATTTCTAAGATTTTCATAATAAGTTATTAGTTGGCAGCAGCAGTTGGCGGTTGGCAGGAAAGGCGCGACTGCCTACTGCCACTGCCAACTGCCTACTTTTACTCAATGTCCGGCAACAAAAATTCATCCGGCGGCGGCAGCGGATGGCGGGCGAAGAAATCATAGCTGAGCCCGTCTTTCAAGATATGGATCTGCACGCCGCAAACAGCAAACGGTTCGGCATCGGAAACTTCCGCGATTTCGTTGTAAGTTATCTCCGAACCGTCAACAATGGTTACGGTGCCCGACCCGAAAACCTCTAAATGACCATCTTTATCTAAAATAACGGCAGTATTTTCATCAATTCCAATACCCAGATTCTGCGGATTGTATGAAACGGCGGTGATCAAACGGCTGAGTCTG
>JANLTD010000121.1:0-1790 GCA_031362765.1 Acidobacteriota bacterium
CCCGATCGAACCGTCGGCGAATTTGAGCGTTGCCGCGACATTATGTTCGCCAAAACCGTAAGCCGAAACCGAAACCGGTTCGCTTTCAAGCATCCAATACATCAGATCAATAAAATGACAGCCTTCGCCGAGAACGACGCCGCCCTGTGCTTTTTCGGCCGCCCAGCCGTTTTCAATGCCCGGCGAATTCATCCGCGTCGAAATCACGACCGGAGTTGTCCGTTTACCGATCTCGCGCTTCATTTCAACATAAAAAGGCGCAAAACGCCGGTTAAACCCGACCATCAAACGCTTTCCGCTATTTTGCACGGCCTTGTAGATCGCCTGACATTCGTCGATCGTGACCGCCATCGGCTTTTCGATAAAAACGTGCTTTCCGGCGTTCAAAGCGTCAATTGCCTGTCCGGCATGTTCTTTGTGGCGGCTCGAGATCAGGATCGCATCAATGTCGGCGTCATTAAGCATTTCCTGATAATCCGAAGTGCTGTATTTCGCGCCGAAACGCATTGCGTAGGCTTTGCCCTGCGCACCGCGGTTTGAATAGACAGCGTGAAGTGTCGCGCCGGGAATCTTTTTGAGCGCCGGCAGATGCGCCCATTTCGCCAGATTTCCCGCGCCGACCATTGCAAATTTTATTTCAGTTTTGTTGACCGGCTCGGAATTAACGACGATCCTGCGCGTCGGCTTAAAGGATTCAACGGCGTTTTCCGATTCGTTTATCGGATATTTCAAAACAACCGCAAGACTTGCGCGGCCGTTGCCGTTCATGATCGTTCCGTAGGCCTGCGGCGCGTTTTCCAATTCGAATTCGTGCGAGATCAGTGGTTTCACATTGACCCGACCAACCGCCATCAATCGCAAAAACTCCTCCATATTGCGATTTTCCGTCCAGCGGACATAGCTGATCGGATAATCAATGCCTTGTTTTTCGTAGCTCGGATCGTAGCTTCCGGGACCGTAGGCGCGCGAAACCATAAAACTCAATTCTTTGACATACATTTCGGCACGCGGGATCTCGATCGGACAGGCTCCGACCATCACCACGCGGCCGCGGTCGCGGCTCATCGAAATTCCCTGCTGCAAAGGTTTCGGCGAGGCGGAAGCCGCCGCGACGATCACGCAATCGGCGCCGCGCCCGTTCGCCAACGCTCTGACTTCCTGAACGGTCGTGTCGCCGGCGATCAATCCGAAATCCGCACCCGTGTCTCTGGCTAATTCCACGCGTTTTTTGTCGAGATCGATCGCGATCACGACACCGCCCTGACAACGGACAAGCTGCGCGACAAGCTGCCCGACCAAACCGAGTCCGATCACTGCCACGACATCACCGACATTGATCTCCGAAAGCCGCACGGAATTCATCGCGATCGCGCCGAGCGTCGTAAAACACGCTTCCTGAAACGAAACCGCATCGGGAACACGCGCGATCAAATTACGTCCGACATTGATCGTTTCGCCGTGTCCGGTGCCTTCGCCGCCATACGCAACGCGCTGACCGATTTGCAGATCCGTGACCTTATCGTCTTTTTCGATGATGATACCGGCGCCCGAATAGCCGAGAACCGCATAATCCTTAAACTTGGCGCGAACTTCATTGAACGTGCTGACCGGATCGGTCTTCATCATCACATTCCAGACGGTTTTCAGATGCGAAGGATTATCGGCAACTTCCTTGACGATGCTGTCGGTATGAATATCGGCGGTTTCCGTTCCCGGACTAATCAGCGAATAAAAAGGCCGCACCAAAACGTGATTTGTCGTCACGACGGGATCGGTCACATCGTCCACAA
>JANLTD010000141.1:0-5505 GCA_031362765.1 Acidobacteriota bacterium
CGTCGCGCAGATGGCGCTGGTCTTCGACGATTAAAATCCTAATAGTTTGTTCATTTGTCATAGTTTTTAAAATCATAAACGATTTCCGTTTGAATTTTCCCCGCCTGATCGTGTAGATGCGTCCGTCTCGTTTTCAGATAAATTATGCGGAAATTCGAGAAATATGTTCGTTCCTTCGCCGACATTTGAAATTATCCGGCAAGTTCCGCCGAGTTCCGACGCACGGCGGCGCATATTGACAAGCCCGTTTCCCCCTATTTCCGGCGAAAAATTTTCGCTTAAAATTTCTTCCGTGTCGAAACCGTGCCCGTCGTCTTTTATTTCCAGCGACAACGAACCGTTTTCGATCCGAAAATCCGCCGTGATATTCTTGCATCCCGAATATTTGACCGAATTATTTATTGATTCCTTAAAAATAGCGAAAACCTCGCGCCGGACGTTTGCACCAAGCGGCACCATATCTTCGGTCGGGGGCGCGTCGAGTTCAAAATGGATGTCGCTTCCGGCGCAAAAATCGGATGCGAAACGCCGCATTCGCTGAACGAGATCGCGCAAATTATCCTTGTTCGGATTGATTGCCCAGACGATATCGCTCATCGCTTCGACTAATTCTCTCGAAACTCCTTTGATGTTTTCAAGCGGCATCGAAACGGCTTCATTATGCAAAACGGCGGCTTGATTTCTGGCGACTTCTGATAAAACGGCAATTTGCGTTAAAGACGAGCCGATGTCGTCGTGCAAATCCGTCGCAATGCGCGTTCGTACCCGTTCAATTTCGGCAAGTCTTTTCTCGCGCTCGCGCAAAACCTTTTCTTCGGCGTTCTGCGTTTCGGTCAACGCCTGATTGACGCGGCGCAAGTTTTTCGTGCGGTAGCGATGAAGCAAATACAATGCGGCTGAGATTAGCACGGTCGCCGCGATTAAAAACCACCAGGTTCTCCAAAACGGCGGATCTATCTTAAAAACGACCATCGCCGGATTTTCGCCCGACGCGCCCGAATCGTTGACCGCGCGGACGAGAAAACGATATTCGCCCGGCGCGAGATTGGCGAAATTTACGGAGCGGTTTTCGGTCGGTCGGCTCCAGTCCGCGCCCGTGCCTTCGAGCTTATATTGGTAACGCAAATTTTCATTCGGCGCGAAATCGAGAGCGAAAAATTCTATCTGGAAATTGTTGTCGGTGGATGGGAATTCAAGATTTTCCAGCGTTCGGCTGCCGAGTTCGCCAACCTCCTGCGGAACGCCCGCCACGTTAAGTGCGCCGATCCAAACCTGCGACGCGCCGTCGTTTTTATTTTCCGAAGTATTCAGACGCGAAACACCGTTCATCGTCGCAAACCAGACGCTGCCGTCGCGGTCGCACAAGGAATCAACCACGAAATCCGATGCCAGACCGTCGTCAATTGAAAAGTGTTTGACGCTTCCCGTATCAGGCTTGATGCGGTCAACGCCACGCACTGTTCCGGCGTAGATATTTCCTTTCAGGTCGGCGGTGATCGTGCGTATGTTGTTGCTTGAAAGACCGTTTTCAACCGTGTAGCGGGTTACTGCAAAGTTTTCGGCGTTCGGATTATCAACTCTTAAAACTCCGTTTTTCGCCGAAGCTATCCAGAGTCTTTCGTTTTTATCGAAAAGCAGGTCGGAAACAAGTCCGTTTGAAATATCCTTGATGCCGGAAATTTCCTGAAACTGCCCGTCGCGGAAACGCGCGATGCCGCCTTGATAAAATACGATCCATAAATTTCCCTGCGCATCTTCGGCAAACGCCGACACCGCTTTTCCGTCGGGATAACCTTCAGCATTTGTATGGGTTACGAATTTATCCGCCGCCCTGTCGTATTGCGCCAGACTTGCTTCCGAGGCCTTGCTCCCAAACGTCGAAACCCAAATATTGCCGCGCGAATCTTCATAAATTTGGTAAGTTCCTTTTGCTTTTAATCCCTTTTGCGGGTCATAAAAGCCGACGGGACTGGTGTTTTCGAGATCGGCAAAATCCGCCGTCGCCGGAAATCTGTAAAGCCCTTCGGTCGAAGTCAGCCAAAGTTCGCCGCGACTATCAACCAGAGCGGGACGAGCCGTCCAGGTCGGTCGGCTCGCCTCGGTGATTTTCAACTTCACGGTTCTGAATTTTGCAACGGAAAACTCCGTCAGAAAATTCGAGCCGTTAGCAATGTAAATTCTGCCTTCGGCGTCCGACTGAATCGAATAAACGGTCGAGGATTTTAAGCCGTCGCCTTCATCAAAAGTCGTTATTCCACGGTGGTTGAGCCGGATCAGATTCTGCGTTCCCGAAATCCATAAATTTCCGGCAACGTCTTCCTCCATTTGCCGCATATTCGACGTTCCGGCGATTTTCGGGTAAAGCCGAAATTTTCTGCCGTCAAACTCGACCAACTGCTCTCCGGTCGTCATCCAGATATGCTCGTCCGACATTTGCCGCAGATATTTCATCTGATGCTTTTCCAGAAAGCCTTCATCCTCGTAACGAATGAACTCGCCCGGCTCGTCCGGCAGTTCCAAGATTTCCGCATCGAGCCGCGCATGTTTGGCGTTTTCAAAGGAAAGCGTTTTTGTTTTTTCGAACTCGCCCAATTCGGCAATAGTTTCGGGTTTTAAAATTAATAGTTTGCCGGAAATCGTCAGCCATATACGGTTTTGACGGTCAATCATAAAAAAAGCGATTGCCCCCGTAATATTCATTCCGTAAGAGTAAAAAACCGTGCGCTCGTCCGGCAGTTTGCGGACCATTCCGAGCGTGGTTCTCATCCAGAAACTTCCGTCGCCGGCTTCTCTGATTTCGTAACCGGTGAATTTTTGACCCGGTATTTCCGGCAGATTTAACTCGGTTTTTTGAAATTCCGTCAGCCCCCCGTTTTCGACGATGCGGTAAAGATCGCCCGCGAGAAGCCAGAGATTTTCGCGGCTGTCCTCGAACAAACTTCCGCCCAACGGAGAAACGAATTCCGCGTTAAGAATCGGGCGTTCGCCGCGCGCCGCGGGATTCATCAGCGCGTCGGAGCGAAAGCGGTAAAGTCCGCCGGTCGTGACGATCCAGTAAACGCCCCGACGCGTTTCGTAAATGCTCTCGATGCCCGGCGCGGCGTTTTCCGTTCCGACCTGATAAGTTACAAACCTCTTTCCGTCAAAACGCGAAAGCCCGTCGCGGGTGGCAAACCACATAAACCCGCGCGAATCGCGCGTCAATGTGTCAACAAAACTGCTGCCAAGTCCGTCCGCCGAAGTGTACACCTTCAGCGGAAGGCGTTCGGCACGCGTATTCGGAGTCAAATATAAACACACCGCCATAACCGCGCATAAAAAGAAGCCGCAGAGACTTACACGGTAAAACCCGACGTGCCTTATTTTATTTCTAATTTCTTTCAGGTCAAGATTTCATTAAACATTTACATAATATAACAATTTTCCCGCCTTGAGAACTTTATTTTTAGATTTTGTTTTTATTCATTTTTAACAAACTTTTAAGCGGCACTGCCTTGTCACCTTGTTTCATATCAATTAGAATTAACGGTTTCAGACAATTCTGAAAATTACAGAAATTATTTATTATTAACTTTTTTAACAGGAAATTTAACAAATTATGAAAAGAGTCGGTATTTTAGTGGGACGCGAACTGACGTTTCCCGAATCAATAATCAACAGTATCAACGAACATGGGAAAGGCGAAGTCGTCGCCGAAATGGTCAAGGTCGGGGGCATCCGGATGGATGAAGAAAAGAAATATGATATAGTCATCGACCGCATTTCGCACGAGGTTCCGTATTATCGCGCGACGCTCAAACGAATGGCGCTCGAAGGCACCTACATCATCAACAATCCATTCTGGTGGTCGGCTGACGACAAGTTTTTCAACTTTGCGCTCGCCCACAAACTCGGCGTCGCGATCCCGAAAACCGTACTGCTTCCGCAGGAACAATACATCAAAGACATCACGAGCGAATCGCTCCGTAATCTAGAATTCCCGCTTGATTGGGAAGGCATCTGCGAATATGTCGGCTTCCCCGCTTTCTTAAAGCCGTTTGACGGCGGCGGCTGGAAAAATGTTTCGAAGATCTGGAGTCTGGAAGAACTCTGGCAGGTTTACAACCAAACCGGAACGCTTTGTATGACCTTGCAGGAAGGCATCGAATACGATCAATTCGTCCGTTGCTACTGCGTCGGCAAGGAAAAGGTTCTGATCATGCCGTACGATCCGTCGCAGCCGTATTTGTCGGGAATGCAGTACGTCAATGTTGACGATTATCTTTCGCCCGAACTCCACGCCCGTGTCGAAAAAGACGTAAAAACCATCTGCGAAGCGTTAGGCTACGATCTAAACACGGTCGAATTCGCGATCAAGGACGGTATTCCGTATGCGATCGACTTTATGAATCCGGCTCCGGACGCCGAACTCGCGTCGGTCGGCGAAGCCAACCACAACTGGATCGTCAATGAAATGACCGATTTTATCTTTAAGAAGCTGGAAGAAGGTATTGAAACGCCCGAATACCGCTGGTCGGCAATGCTCAACCCGGCAGAAAAACCTGCCCCGAAAGCCAAAACCGTCAAAGCAAAGAAAATCGAGCCGAAAACCGCCAAAACTAAAAAAGCCGGAAACGCTGAATAACCAACTTAAAACTTAAAAGGAACGCGGGCATCTTGTCCGCGTTCCTTTTTTTCGTTTCGCCCGCCTGGCAACGATTACTCTCGATTAGATCAATCCTCTTCAACCAATTCGTAAGGAATCCGTTCTGAAAACAAACTCAGACTTGCCAATAGACCTGTCCAGATGAGCAGCGCGACCATTGAAACAGCCCAGCCGAGGTTCGAGATCAAATCTTCGCCGACAACCATCCCGATAATGATCGCCGGAAAACCGAGCATCGCAATTTTGAGCGAGGTCTTTTTCGAGTTTTCGAGCGTTTCAACCAAGTTTATGCGGCTGATCTCCATCTCCATATAATCTTCGTCGTCATTAAGATGCGAAAAATAATCGGCCTCGCCCTGTGTCCAACGCCTCAGCGCCGGAGTTTCCGCCAGACGGTTGGCCGCAAGGAAATTATGGATAACGTGCGCGATCTTGCCTTCACGCAAGGCGATTTCCGCCATTCCGCGCAAAGAACGAAAGTTCTCTTCGACACGGTCAATAGATTTTAGGAATACCGCACGGGCGCGTTCCCAATCGCCGAACTGAAAATAACTTTCACCAAGCCGCGCCAGTAATTCCTTATCATTTTGGGCGCGCTTTTCTGCGAGGCGAAGCATCGCGATCGATCTACGGTTCAGTTTTTTGTCGTGCTCGGCACCGGCGAACGAATGCAGACATCGCGCCGCTTCAAAGAGCAGCCAGCCGTCCTTGGGATGAATAACGAGCGCGCGTCGAAAGGCTTCGAGCGCTTGCAGCAGATGACCGGAAAGCCGTAGCTCGTTTGCCAGACGGCGCAGATACTCGACGCGTTCGAGTTCTGCCGCGCCGGGTTCACCGCTGCTGCGCCGCTGAGGATCGGG
>JANLTD010000147.1:0-3237 GCA_031362765.1 Acidobacteriota bacterium
CCGGCAATTGAAATTGTAGATAGTGCAAGAAAATCAGGAGAATCGGTTTCGTTCCCACGCGGTGCGGGCGAAGTTATTCTGGTTGTTGACGACGAAGAAAATATTCGTGAAATTACGCGGGCGACGCTCGAAAAGTTCGGTTATCGGGTCTTGACGGCGACCGACGGCACCGATGCAATGGCGATTTATGCTCAGCAACGCGGCGAAATTGCGGTTATTTTGACCGATATTGCAATGCCTTACATGGATGGCACCGCTTTGATTCGCGCCGTGCGGAAAATTGATCAGCAGGAAAGAATTGTCGCGATGAGCGGTTTAATGAATTCCGATCAAACGGCTGAATTACAAAATCTAAACGTCAACGCCTTTTTGGCAAAACCCTTCACCGCGGAACATTTGCTTAAGACATTGGTCGAAATTTTAGAAACAAGGTGATTCATCATAACTTTGGTTTTTGGTCTTTGAAAGAAATTTCAGATCGGCGATAAAATTCTCACCTTTACGCTTAGTATCACAAGTAATAACTTGTCCGACTTACCATCTCAGAGTTCAACGAGTCAGAAGAAGGTTTTGCGGTAGCCAATGGTTGAAAACCGGCTCATTAAAATGTCGAGTTAAACCATCTCCTACCGGAGACGGTTCTGACTTAGCAAACAAAATCCAACCAAAGCAGCTAATTTTTTCATTTATTACTTATTTTTCCGACATTTTGGTTATAAGCCAACCGGTTTCCATCGAATAAATCCAAAAACCATAGACCAAAAACCAAAGACCTAAACAGATTCCAACCGTTACAGAATGGGCTAATTTCTCCGCGACAGCTTTTCTTTTAATTTAGCCGTAATTAAAGGCGCAAGCATTAATAACAACAAACCGAACGGCAGTAAGCCACCATTGATCACGTTGTAATCCGAAAAAATCCTTTCCCATGAAAACTGCATAACAAACCGCCCGAGCGAAATTTCAAAAGCAACAGTCAAAACCAGCCAAAAGAAACCGATGGCAATAAGCCGCAAGTTATTTGTTGCGCGAATCCATTTGATAAACAGATATGAAATTACGAAGATGATTAGAATACCTGAAAACACGGCCGCCTGTCTTGCTCTGAAATCTCCGACAACCGGTTGAAGCAGAATCAAACGCGCAAAGCCGTGAAGACCTTCGGCAAAAATAATTATCAGCCAAACCGTAAAACCTCTCAAAACGAACAAAAGATCCTGCATCTCGATATTTTTTTTTATTTGGCTCCGGACACAATCAATACCGAACATGGGGCGTGATGGATCACGCCGTTAGAAACAGAACCGAGCGTTAATCTGCCCCAAAAGCCGCGTCCGTGTGAGCCGACGACGATCAGATCCGCCTCCCAGTTTTTTGCTTCTTCAACGATAAAACGTTCCGGGAAATCCATCGCCACGGCCGTCGTGATCTTTGCATCCGGAAGTTCGTCGCTGATAATTTCGAGAGCCTCAGCAACAAAGCCTTCGACCTGTTCGTGAGCGGCTTGATTGCGTTCATCAGCAAACTGCGACGTGGTTGCGAAGGCATCAAGCGGAATGACCGCTTCGTAGTTTGAGACAATTTTGATTTTCAGATCTTTTTTTCCGGAAAAGATCCGGCAACATTCTTTGATTGCCTTTCGGCTGTAAATTGAACCATCGGTTCCGATTAAGATTTTCATTTTTTTGCTCCTACAGATTTTGGCGGCGACTGAAATACCGCAGTCTTCTTTAGCTAAAAGACAGAAAGGAGAATCATTTTCTGACCTGAACCCGAACTGATTTATGTTACGCGAAAAGTTTTGCTCTCAGGACCAACGTTTGTTCCCGGCGCTTCTCCTTACTAAAACTGACGGCAAATACTATGCCTTTGAATCTCTCAATTTCTACGGCACGTTCCTTGCGAATGTAATGTGAAAGAACTGTTTTTAATAACGCCAGATCGTAAAGTAATTGTGCAAGGAGAGAAATTTTATGATTGCAGTCGAAGAAATGAGCAACGGACAAATTAAAGAAGTTTTAATGCGTGTCGGCTATGGGCATCTCGGAATGTCGCGCGGCATCCATCCGTATGTTGTGCCGATCCATTTTGCGTATGATGATCCGCATATTTACATTTATACGACCGAAGGAAAAAAGACCGAGATTCTCAAAGCCAATCCTGAAATTTGTTTGCAAGTCGAAGACGTTAAAAGCGACAATGATTGGTCAAGCGTAATGGTGACGGGCGAAGCCGTGAAACTGAAGAACAAAAACGAGCGGGAACACGCACTCGAATTTATTCTCGCTGCCAATCCGACACTAACACCGGCGCTCAGCATTCGTTGGATGGACAACTGGGTCAGGGAAAATGTTGAGGTCATTTATCGCATTACGCCCCGAATGATCACCGGGCGTACGACAATCGAACACAGCGAAACTCTGGCGGCATTTGCGCCGCATGAGAAGAAACGAAAAGCGATAATTTATTGACGGAACAGATCTTTAAAGATCGCCCGGCGAGTATTTTCTATTAACGAGTGTCATTTCGCAACGACCGTAAATCTGCGAATTTTTTCGCAGTCAAGGAGTTCAGAGCGTGAGTTTTTTCACGCAATTAATCGACGAGGCCAGTAAACAAAGCCCTTTTTCCATTGGCACAATCATTGCCCTTAAAATGATAGCGGAGGCGTGAAAAGTTACTTTGAGAGTATTTCGGGAACATCCGGTATCACGCTTTCACAATTGATTTGATAATTTTGGGAAGGTTTCCGTTTATTTGTACGCAAATCTAAAAACGGAATCGCCGCAATTGAATTATATAGTCTTAGCTGCCTCGTTCAGACTTACGGCATAAACAATATGGGGGTATTGGGAACTGTAAGTTCGCGAGTGCGGCTAACTTGGTTGGGTTTATTTGCAAAAATAGACCCAACCCGCAATTTTTATCATTTAATCAAAACAAATTATCATTCTCGTTAAAATAGAAAAAATTCAATTTTTGGAAAAATATGTCGGAATGTAAGTTGGTAAAGCTGATGACGTCGCGATTTCAGCTAATGATTTGCACCTATTGACAGTTTCACTCAGTGACCCGTCCATTGATATCTGCCACCGAAAACAGAATAAAAAATACTGAATTTCCAACCTCAAAAAGCCATTGACCGAAGATGTTTCAATTTTGGTCAACGGCTTTGTTCTGCGCAAAATTTCGCGTTTGGTTTATGCGTTGCGAAAAATATCACAGCCTTGATCCGAA
>JANLTD010000152.1:0-3479 GCA_031362765.1 Acidobacteriota bacterium
TAATTTTGCTTATTTACGCCGCACGCAGGGTGATTCATACGAAGCCGAAATACTTTTTCGAGAGACTTTGGAATTGATGCCGCGAATGTCCAACGAAGGCCGAAACCTTCTCGCCACGACGCGTAGCACGCTGGCTTCCGTTTTGGCAGACCATGGCAGATTTAACGAAGCCCTTGAAACCGCCCGCCTTGCCGTCGAAGAATATCACGAGCGCAACGAAACCGACTCGCCGAGTTATGGTTTTTCATTGAATATTCTTGGCGGTTTTCTGAGCGAAAAAGGTGAGTTTACAGAAGCCGACGAGAACTTTAAGAAAGCCGAAACAATTTTCCGCAAATATATTTCGTCAACCTCGCTTTGGTTCGGCGACAATTTCCGCAACCAGGCAATTTCATTCTATTTCCAAAACAGGTTTGCCGAAGCGATCAATAAATCAGACGAGGCTCTGAAAAATTACGACGAAGGTTTCGGCAAACAGTATGACCATTATCCGACCGTTTTAATCTTCAAAGGTTTGAGTCTGGCGAAAACGGGAAAGATGAATGAGGGCGAAAAACTTCTGCGCGAAGCCGTCAAGATCCGCAACGCATCTTTGCCGAAAGAGCATTTTTGGGTTGCAATGGCAAACAGCGCGTTGGGCGAATGTTTGCTGATTCAAAAGCGTTACGCGGAAGCCGAACCGCTTTTATCGGAAAGCTACGAAAGCCTGAAAATATCGCAAGGCGAACAAAATCCACGCACTCTTTTGGCGAAATCAAGACTCGCCGCGCTTTACGAAAAAACCAATCGGGCGGAACTCGCCGCGCAATACCGGTAAAAGTTAAGAATCAGTTTGAAAACAACGAAATGAGACGCGGACGAACCGAGGATCAAGCGATTCACGCAGATTTGGCTATTAAAATTATCAGCGGTAATCCGCCAAATCCTCGGTTCGTCCGCGTCCCATTTCTTTGTTTTCTTTTAACCTAACGCGGTTTGGCATTTTTGACGTATTTGTCGAACCAAATGATTTGCTCATAAAGCGTATGTTCAGTTGATTCTCTGGCCGCGTAGCCGTGTGCTTCGAGCGGCAGCATTACCAATCGTGCCGTGCCGCCGTTGCCTTGGATCGCGGCGAAAAGACGTTCTGATTGAATCGGGAAAGTGCCTTGATTATTGTCCGCTTCGCCGTGGATCATCAAAACGGGCTCGTTGATCTTATCGGCGAAAAAGAACGGCGAAACATTCGCGTAAAGTTCTTTCGCTTCCCAGAACGTGCGGCGTTCGGATTGAAAACCGAATGGCGTCAAGGTGCGGTTATAGGCGCCCGAACGCGCGATTCCGGCGCGGAAAATATCGGAATGCGCCAGCAAGTTCATCGTCATAAACGCACCGTAACTGTGCCCGCCGACGCCGACGCGATCACGGTCGGTGACGCCCATTTCGACCGCTTTATCAATCGCGGCTTGCGCCGAATTGACGATCTGTTTGATAAACGTATCATTGACCGTCAGCGGATCACCGACGATCGGCATCGTCGTATCGTCAAGCACAGCGTAACCTTGCAGAAGGAAGAAAAGATGCGAATAGCTGCCGATCTGCGTAAAACGGTTGGTCGAACCCGAAACCTGCCCGGCGGTCGATGCGTCGGTAAATTCGAGCGGATACGCCCAAACAACGGTCGGCAGCCGCGTTCCTTCCTTGTAATTCGGCGGCAGATAAAGCGTGAACGAGAGATCAACGCCGTCGGCGCGTTTATATTTGACCAATTTTTTGGTGATGCCTCGAAGCTGCGGCGTTGGGTCCTTAAATTCAGTAATTTTTTTGTCAAAAACCGCAAGACAGTTCGTGTTTGGCGGACAAACCTGATGCAGATGCAGATTCGGTGGTTCGATCGTGGTTTCTTTGCGCGTCAGAAATTGTGTTCCATCAGCATTTTGCAAAGCGATAATACTTTCATAAGAAGTTGTATCGGCGCGGAAAATTTCATCTGTTTTCATTGTTTTCAGATTGATCGTCCGCAAAAACGGTCGGTCGCCTTCGGGCGATGCGCCGGTGCCTGACAAGAAGATTGCGTCGCCGTTTTGCTGCATCACGCTGTAACCATTCGGAAGGCGCTTCATTACCGGATTTCCGATGTCGCCATAGCGGTCATTGGTGTTCAGATCTGAAATAAGTTTCGGCGCGGACGCACTTCGGTAATCAATCGAATAAATGCGGCGGCGTTCGGTATCGCGGTTGTAATCGTAAAAAAGCACCAAACCGTCTTTTTCGCCGAAGATTCGCCCCTGATAGCGTTGTTCGATTTTGACCGTTTCCCGTGGTGCGCCCGAAAACGGCGCGGCGATCATCACAAGTTTGTCGCGGTATTCGGCTTTCGTTTTCGGATTTCCGCCGTCAAGCGCTTCCGCCCACATCAATGTTGCGGGTTCGGTCGGAATCCACGCAAAACTTCGCGGCCCGACCGGCACGCCCTGGACGGGCAGATTATCCTGAAGCGGCGAACTCGCAACTTTATAAACCGATTTACCGCTTAAATCCCAAACTTCGACTTCCTTCGGAAAACGATTGAACGGGAAAAGATATGAAAACGGGCGTTTGATGCGCGAAGTCAGAATATATTTTCCGTCCGGGGAAATGTCGATCGTGTCAAAGATCGCGGGTTCGCCAATTGTTTTGACTTTGCTGTCAGTGCCAACGACCGCAATCTGTGATGTCGCGTAATATTCAAAAAGATTTTCGTCATTCGGTGACCTTAAAAGGTCCTGAAATGTCTGCACGCCGCCTTTTTTGCCGGCGGTTTCCTGAATGTTCGGCGAAGTTGGAACGAGATTTTGATATTGCGGTGCTGGTGAGCGTTTGGCGGGAACGAGATTTACAATTAAAGATTTCTTGTCGGGCATCCAATCAAAATCGCCGAATGCCGTATTAACCTGCACGTTTTTTATCTGCGTCGCTTTTCCGGTCGCCGTTTCGATGATCCAGAGCTGAATTCCGGTCGGCGTAATATTTCCCGCGGCGATATATTTGCCGTCCGCGCTCCAAACAGGCGAGATGATCTGCGCATTCGGCGGCAGTACGATCGGCATTTCCTTGCCGTCGGCGATGTTTTTTAAGGTCAGCTTGACGGCGTAAAACTGCCGGTGCTGTCCGTTCGTGTTTGGATTGATCCGAATTCCGGCGAGCCGCAGCATCGGTTGCGCGAGTTCGGAAATCGGCGGATAACGAAGTGTTTCGAGCAGCAGAAGCTTATCCTTCGCGGGCGAAACGGACGTCGACGGAATCGAAGGCGCGTTCAAAACGTCTTCGATTTCTTTCGGTGGTTTTTGGTAAGTGTCCTGTGCGAAAGAACTACCGACAAATAATAAAATAGCAACAACAAAAAATAACTTTTTCATAATATTGGAAATTAATTTGACAGTTCTTGTTGGTCTTCCAAAATAGCAACTCTGGCACGAGTTCTAATCGAATCATCTGCTAAAATTTCTATGACTTTGCTG
>JANLTD010000183.1:0-3454 GCA_031362765.1 Acidobacteriota bacterium
TTCGGCTAAAGCCTTTCCATCGAGTAAAACAAATCCTCCAACTGAAGTTGGAGGCAATTGATAAAGCAATTCCATTATCTTAAATTTTCACCAAACAACCAGTTTTATTCGATTCGTGCGCCGCATCCAGGACTTTTTGAACTTTTACGCCGTCTTCGAACGTCGCCGCGTTTTCGATTTCGGTTTTTCCCGCAAGAATTGCTTTGATAATTTCTGGCGCGAAATTCATAAACCCGCGCGCAAAACCTGTATCGGGAATGCCTTCGATGTTTTTACCGAGATCGGTCTCAATTTCCGTCCAATCATTTTCGCCCGCTTTGCCGAGAAAAATTTCGCCGCGATGTTCGACGCGGATCGCGCCGTCCGAGCCGAAGAATTCCATGCGGTTCTGGTATTTCGGAAATTCAATCATCGAAGCCGAAACAAGCGCGGTCGCATTTGTCGTCAAATCGCTGTCGGCAAATCTTAGAATTAAATTCGCTTCGTCGTCGGTCGTCACATCGCGCAATTCGCCGAGCGAATCTTGGCGCTCTTTGACGTGCGTTTGCATCTGACAAAAAACTTGCGAAATTTCCGCGCTCAAAAACCAGCCAAGTGAATCTATGGAATGCGAAACGATCGCGCCGAGCACGCCGCCGCCCGCGTCTGCATCTGACCACCAATTCCACGGCGATCCGGCATCGCCGCGCCGCGGAGCGCGAAAATTCGTTTTCGCGTGACGAATCTTCCCGATTGCGCCGTTTCTGAGCATTTCAAAGGCTTTGCGTCGGCCGTGTAAAAATCTGAGCTCGTGATCAATGACCGCCAAAACGCCTTTTTCGCGTGCTTTTTCGGTCATTGTTTGCGCTTCTTCCGCGTTCATCGCCATCGGCTTTTCACCCAAAACGTGTTTGCCGTTTTCCAACGCCCGCATTGTCATCTCAAAATGCGTATTCGGCGGTGTCGTGATGCAAACCAGATCAACGTCTGCGTGGTCAATCGTTTCACGCCAATCGCCCGTGAAATGCCTGATGTTAAATTCTTTTGCCGCACTTTCGGCATTGGCGATTTGTCCACTTGCCACTGAAACGATCTCTGCATTTTCACACGCCAAAAATGCCGGAATCTGCACCCGACGCGCAAAACCCGTTCCGATAATTCCGATTCCGACTTTTTCTCTCATGACAAAAATTAAATCACGAATTACCGGCAAAACAAAAAGCGCAAAGAACGTAAATTCTCCGCGCTTTTAATCTCTATTAAATCCAAAGTCCCAAATCTCAACTCCGAAATCCGCTCAGCCTTTGTCAATTCCCAATTCGAGGCTTCCTTTTTTGCGTTTCTTTCCATAACGCAGAAAATGTTCGTACACCTCGCGGTTGTCCTGACTGATCTGCGTGATTTTCGCACCGACTAAAAACCGCGCGGTTGAAATATGCTGTCCGACTTGTTCGTAGCGGCTTCCGACAATCTGCATTTGCACTTTTCCGTCGGGCAAATCAATCTCAACGTTTAATACACGCCCCTCACCGACCAGATAATTTTCCTTAATCCGAATTACGGAAACGATAAAGGCAATTCCCGTCCGGCTTAAGTCTTTGGTTTCACCCGTGACCACCATGTTTTCCAACGGCATTCTTAGTCTTCCGGTATTTCTGTCCGGCTCGAACCAAACCTTGATCGGAAATGCGTAATTTTTACGGGCAGAAATTACACGCTCCGTTATGGATTTATTAAACTTGGAAACCAGTTTTCGTATCATTTAATTGTTGTTTTAGCTGTCGGTTTGCTTAAAAAGCATTGTGGCTAAACAACTTATAACCTTTTTTTTGTAAAATTTCAACAGCCCTGCAAAGAAAGTTACAAAAAATTTACTTCTCAAACGATTGTCCCTGGTTATCTTTCGCCGTCAGACGCGAATTTTTCTTGTCATCGAGCTCCAAAAGAAACGAAAGTTTTCCGGTTTTCGCGTAAATTGCCGGTTCAGCGGTCGCCGAATACTTCTTTTTGTCAGACGAAACAAAGATCTTGTAATTATAGCCGGTTGAGTCTGCGGTCAATGCATCTTCGGGCAGAAAGCCCTTATCTACAAGGGCGGCCATTTCGCCGTACAAACCGCCGTTTTGCAAGGCATAAACCATCTGCGCTTTGGAAACACGTTCCATCATCACTTTGGCTTCCGATTCGTGGGTTTGCAGACGAAGATTAAAGAAATACTTATTGCCCTCTTTTTTGATCGTTGCTTCCGCGTTCTCGTCAACCGTCAGAATCATCCAATAATTGCCTTCTTTTCTGAGACGAATCTCCTGCAATTCCATTTGTTTTGTTTCATTGTCAGGTAATTTGGCGGTCACGGTCGCGTAATTTCCCGAAATAATCTCGCCGTTGATCTCAATTTCGCTCGGGATTTGCTGCGCGATCGGCGCCAGATCGAGCTGTAATTCTTGAAGCTCCGCATCGGTCAAGCCTTCGATCGCCGGACGCAAATTGGTCAGGAACATTGCTTCGCGGAAACGATTTTCGCGCAAACTTTTGTAAAAAACGCGCACCGTATCCGCCGGCGAATCTTTCTCGATCTCAATTGCCGCGCCCTTGGTTGTTTTGGCCGATGTTTTGACGCTTGATTGGAGTTCCGTGGTTTTGGCAGCGGATGTTTTCTCGCCGTCTTCGTTTTTCGCGGCTTCGACCGTGCATCCGCCAATCATTAAAACCGAAAAAATTGCCGTTAAAAGAAAGAAATTTGTAAATCGCTTAAACTCGAAAAATACTTTGGACATTGATTCTGTTCTCCGAAAATTGTAAATGATGTGTTTTTGATTTAAAAAAGAAGTTTTTTTGCAGAAAACGTGTCAGAAATCGGAAAACGACACGCTTTAGGCATTATAGCGCGTTGCGAGCAAAAAGGTAAAACGAAATTTTACAATTTTGGTAATGCCTCAGTAATAAGTTATTTTCAAAGTAAACTAAGGCTTTAAGACTGGAGCGCGAGCATCCTTGCTTGCCCTGAGCGTTGCTTCAACGCGAAAAAACCCTGTCAAATTCGATGGCTTGAGGTTCAGAAACGCCGTTTTCGCGCTCTGCGCTCATGGCAAGCAAGGATGCTTGCGCTCCAGTCTTTACGTTTTCGTTCTCTGTGATAATAACTTTTCAGTGACGCATTACCAAATTTTTCGCTAAATTTTAATTTTTGTTACAGAAATGCTGAAATATTATTCTTCTTCGACCGTGCAAAGAAGCGGATATTCGTGCGCTTTCGACAAATTCATCGCTTTTTCGGCTTTCATATTCGCGATTTCGTAAGGATAAACGCCGGCGATTCCGATGCCTTCATTATGAACTTTGAGCATAATCGAAAAGGCCTCAGCTTCAGAACGCAGAAAAACCTTAATGAGAATAAAAACGACAAATTCCATCGTCGTAAAATCGTCGTTATGCAGAATGACATTAAAAAGTTTCGGCTTTTCGAGCTTGGTTT
>JANLTD010000257.1:0-1583 GCA_031362765.1 Acidobacteriota bacterium
CGGCTCGGACAATCGGCGACGACGCTTTCAGGCGGCGAAGCGCAGCGCGTCAAGCTCGCCTCGCATCTCGCGACCAAAACAAGATCGAAAACGCTTTTTATCTTCGACGAACCGACGACCGGACTTCATTTCGACGACATCAACAAACTGCTCGCCGCCTTTCGCGCGCTGATTGACAACGGCGGAAGTTTGTTAGTAATCGAACACAACCTCGATGTCATTAAAACTGCCGATCACGTGATTGATCTCGGACCCGAAGGCGGAAGCGGCGGCGGCGAGATCGTCGCTTGCGGCACGCCCGAAGAAATTGCAAAAGTAAAAAATTCGCATACGGGCAGATATTTGAAAGAATATTTGAGCTAATTTTCATCAATGACTTTGCGGATTATCATTTTGCCGATTTTCGCCGTTTGCCGCATCAAGAAGTTTTTGGTCGGAAGCGAGAAAAATCAGTTCGGAAAAATTGGCTTGCTTTAAATTTTCATTGGTCAGAAGTGCCGAAGCCAACTGAATCGAATCGCTTGCCCGCAACGGATATTTTTCCAACAGTTCTCGTGATTTTTCCGTAATTTCTTCGGTAATTTCAATGATTTGATATTCGGCTTGGTAAAAATCTTCAAAATCCTGCGCGACTTTTTGATAATCGGTTTGGCGCAAACTCAGTTCTCGACGCCGGCGATTGAATGCGCTGAAAACTTCCGCAATGCTCAAACGTGAAATGATAATCGTATTACCTGTTTGCGCGTCGGCAATCTGTGAAAACCAGTTGCTCCCGATTTCCGACGCGTGACGTTTGACCAAGCCGCTGCTGTCGGCAAAATATGTCTGCGACATTAAAAATTTTCCTCGCGGTCTTCGCTGATGAGTTCGCCAAGCGATTGTGGCGCGGAGAAGATTTTAGAAAGCCTTTCTCTTTCTTCGGGCGAAAGATTTTGTTTCGGGTTGCTCGCTTTCTTTCGCAAACTCAAACCTTTTCGCACCAGCAATTCACCGATTGCTTGCCGCGAATCTTGCTTGTTTTCGATAATTTTCACGTCCAATTCGACTTCCGAATTTTCAGGCAAATCAAGCGAAACGAGCGGACGCAAAACGCCGTTTTGATAAATTGCTGTAATTGTTTGTTGATTCATATTGAAAAATCTCCGTTGCAATCGTCAATGATTTTAGCATACTTTAATAAACAAAATGATTTTTCCGCTTTTAATTTGAGTCGTTAAATTTATGCAATTAGAAACCATCAAAACACCGTCGCTGATTGTGAATTTCGGACGAATGAAACGCAACGCCGAAGCGATAACTACTCGCGCCAAAGATTTGAATGTCGCGCTTCGTCCGCACGTCAAAACTCACCGCTCGCTTGAAATTGCCAGACTTCAAACAATGGGAAACGCCGGCGGCATAATGGTTTCGACGCTTGCGGAAGCGCATTTTTTCTCGAAAAACGGTTTTTCAGATATTACTTACGGCGTTCCCATCGAACGCGGAAAATTTGCCGAGGCGATTACAATTACCAAAAATATCGAACGATTTGCGGTTCTGAGCGACGATGCGGAAACGGTTAAAGAATTAAACAAATCGGCGAA
>JANLTD010000221.1:0-1533 GCA_031362765.1 Acidobacteriota bacterium
TGATCGCAAATTTGATGTTCGGATAATCGTCCGCGACCTTTTGCATGATCGGGCCTTGCGCGAAACCGACACCGACGATCAGATCGAAATCCTTTTCGGCAAACGCCCGCATCGCCGGTTCGATCGAGGTCGGATTGCCCGGCTCGACATCATAGAGACAGATCGGCAGATCCTTTTCGGCGCGCCGCACACCGTCCCACGCCGCTGCGTTGAAACTGCGGTCGTTTTTGCCGCCGATGTCAAAAACGATGCCGACCTTGATCTGACACTGCTTCTGCGCTTCGATCCGCGAACCGCACGAGGTAAATAAAAGCAAACAGTTTATAGCGATTAACAACAAAACAATTTTCGATTTCATATCATTTCCGATTTACAACACATTTCCTTCAATTGCCATCAAGGCGTATTCTTTATCGTCAAACTTCGGATTTTGTTGTAAAAATTTTTCAATCAATTTTTTCTTATCTCTGTGTTCGATATGCCCTAATCCGTGTAGCGCACTTAACTGACAATCAACCGAATTAATTTCGAGAATTTGGGAAAGGGCTTCACACATCCAATCCGCTGTCTTCAAATCTTTGTCCTCATCAAAATTGCGTAAGCAATCCCACCACATAAAACAGGAATGTTCGAGAGGCTTTTTTGTAAAGACCTGCTTAAAAACATTAACGCTCGAAAATAAAAATTGGCGACGCAAATCAGGCGCACTATTTTTGTCCCAAATCCAAAAATCTAACGAAACCTTGGGATTAAGAATAAAACCGAAAAATCCGCCTTCAAGTTGTTCCGGTTCATACTTTTCCAATAAAAACGCTGGATTTTCAAAAAGTTTGATGCAATTCTTTACAAACACTTCAATATCGCCATCCAAATCCGCTAATTCCACATAATCTTCATATTTGGAACTTGACCATTTTGAGTCAAAAACAAATTCAACCCAATCTTCAAAAGCTAAGTTGTCAAAATTTTCGATAAGTGTCTGATTCATCTACGAAATTATTTCTTTCACGAGTTCCGATATTTGCGGTTTTTCAACGCCTATTTTATACGCATTTTGCAGTTTTTCGCTAATCGAAGCGGCTTGTGATTTGTTTCGGCAGAAAATTGTCCCGAAACTCTCGCCTTGTTTCACTTCATCGCCGAGTTTTTTCTCACACGAGAAACCGACCGCGTAGTCAATCGTGTCTTTGACCTGCACGCGTCCGCCGCCGAGCGCGCAAACCGCTTCGCCGACTGCCTTTGTATCAATCTCGTTGATAAAACCGTTGGTTAAAGCGTTCACAGGAATTTGCAGAATCTTTTTCTCCAAAAGCATTTCGGGTTTGTCGCAGATCTTCGGATTCCCCTTTTGCAGTTCGATGTTTTGGCGAAATCTTTCGAGCGCCGCGCCGTCCCATATTTTTTCCAGACACAATGCGCTCGCTTCGTCAACGTCTTTTGAAACTCCGGTCAAAACAAGCATTCGTGCCGTCAGTTCGATGGACAGATCAAGAACGGGCTGCATCGCTTCGTCAATTTCGCCGCGCATAATGC
>JANLTD010000151.1:0-6014 GCA_031362765.1 Acidobacteriota bacterium
GGTCAAATGAACGGTCAAACCGATCGCCCCCAGGAAAAGTCCGGTCAGTCCGCCGATCAAAAACAAACCGATAAAAAATAAGCCGTAAAGCATTGGCGTATCGTAGGAAATCGAGCCTTTATAAAGTGTTGCTACCCAATTGAAAACTTTGATCGCCGAAGGCACGGCAACAACCATTGTCAGGAACGAAAAAACCAGTCCCGCATAGATTGATTGTCCGCTGACAAACATATGGTGTCCCCAGACGAGAAAACCGAAAACGGCGATCGCAATCGAGGAAAACGCAATAAATTCGTAACCGAAGATCTTTTTGCGCGAGAAATTGGAAATCAATTCCGAAATAATCCCCATTCCGGGCAGAATCATAATGTAAACCGCCGGATGCGAATAAAACCAGAAAAGATGCTGAAACAAGATCGGGTCACCGCCGATTGCCGGATCAAAGATCCCGACGTGTCCGACTCTTTCAAGCGCCAGCAGTAAGATCGTGATCGCAACGACCGGTGTTCCCAGGATCATCACCAGCGACGTTGCGTAATGAGCCCACACGAATAAAGGCATCCGAAACCAGGTCATTCCCGGTGCGCGCATCGTATGGATCGTGACGATAAAGTTCAAACCCGTTAGAATTGACGAAAATCCATTGATGAAAATACCAAGCCCGACCGCCATCACGTATGAATTTGAAAAGGTCGTCGAATACGGCGTGTAGAATGTCCAACCCGTATCAACGCCGCCCTGCATCAACGCCCACAGTGTCAACGCGCCGCCGATCCAGTAAATATACAAACTCAGAAGATTTATTCGCGGCAGCGCAAGGTCTTTGGCGCCGATCATGATCGGAATCAAAAAGTTCCCGAGAATTGCCGGAATGACCGGAATCAGGAAGAAGAAAACCATGATCACGCCGTGCTGCGTGAAAACTCTGTTGTATGTTCCTGATTCGAGCAAGTCGCTCTGCGGCGTCAGCAGTTCGAGGCGAATTGTCGCCGCATACAAACCGCCGATCATAAAAAAGGCGGATACGGTTATCAGATACATAATCGCAATGCGTTTATGGTCTTTGGTCAAAAGCCACGATCTCAAGGTAAAACCGTTCGTCAAATAATTTACCTTTGGCTTTTCTTCACTTTTCATTGTATCTCCGTTTTGCATAACTCTACCTATTTATTGCTGCTCTTGGCCGGTTCTGCGGTGTTGCCCGATGCGTTCGGGACACTTGCCGGTTTTGTATTGGCGCCTGTATTACTGTTGCTTTTCGTTGGACTGGTCGAACTCGACGGCGGTGCATTCATCGCCCCATTCGGATTATTGCCGAGTGATTTGATATATGCGACCAACGAAAGGAGCTGGTCTTCCGTAACCTGTCCCTTGAAGGTCGGCATGATCGGCTGATAGCCTTCGACAATTTGCCCCGCCGGATTCAAGATCGAATTGCGGATATAGTCATCGTCGGCTTTAACGACCTGTCCGGTTGTCAGTTTGACATCCGTTCCGTATAACCCTTCGAGTTTTGCGCCGCGCTGTTGGGCACCGCCCGCGTGACATGAGGCACAACCGAGTTTTGTCGTGAACAATTCTTTTCCGGCTTCGACCGGTGTTAGATTTGAACCGCCTCCGGCCAGCCAGTCATCAAATTCCGCCTGCGGCAAAACATAGATCCAGCCGCCCATGCCCGAATGGTTCAAGCCGCAATATTCGGCACAGAAAATACGATATTTGCCCGGTTTGATGGCGTTGAACCAAATCGTTGTATAACGTCCGGGCACGACATCCGCCTTGGTCCGGAAAGCCGGGATAAAGAAATCGTGAAGGACATCTTCGGTCGTCATCGTCAATTTGATATTTCGGCCGACGGGAACGTGCAGTTCGTTGATCTCGCGCTGTCCGGTGCCGTGCTGCGCCTTCCACATCCATTGTTTCCCGACGACATAGATCTCCATCGCTTCGGCCGGCGGACGATATTGATTGTAGTAAATATACGCACCGCCAAGGAATATCGTCATCGAAATAACGAACGGAATGATTGACCAGACAGTCTCGAGCATGATCGAGCCGTGAATTTCATCCGGTGTCGCAAATTTTTCTTTCTCGCGGTATTTAACGGCGAAAAAGAAAATTGCCGCGACAATTGGAACTGTAAAAGCCACGCTTATCAGAATCAGGTAAAAATACAGATAATCTACCTGCCACGCGAAGTCGGAAGCCTGTTCTGGAAATAATGGAATCCACGAATTATTTTGCATAAACTAATTTAGTTGAGAGTAGGGAAGAGTAGAGAGTAGAGAGTGGAGAGTGGAGAGTTACGGATTCGCTCTCGACTTTCCCACTTCTATTTTTCACTTTCTACTCTCCACTCTCTACTCTCCACTCTCCACTCTCTACTCTCCACTCTCTACTCTCCACTCTCTACTCTCTACTCTCTACTCTTGTTGCGCCGCCAAAAGACGAAAAACATAGCCCCCAATCCGATCAAGGTGGCAACACCGCCAAGACGCATTATTTTCATAATTGACAAACCGTATTTTCCGGTCGCCGGATCGTAGTGATAACAATAAAGCATTAACTGTTCGGCGGAACTTCCGATCTTGTTGTCCGCCGATTCCATAACGGCAAATTTTATGTCTTTCGGCGCGTAATCAATGCCGTACAGATAACGCGAAAGTTTACCTTCGGGCGTCGCAAACATAATGCCGCCGGCGTGAGCAAACTGTTTTGATTGCTCGTCCCACTGATAATTAAATCCGACGGCTTTTGTTACCTTGTCAATCTCACCTTGCGTTCCGGTCAAAAAATGCCAGCCGCTTTCAGTGCCGGGGCGTCCGTAACGCTTCATATAACTTTCTTTTTTGTTCTTTGTAAGCTCGGGTTTGTCGTTTTCGCCCGCGTCGAAACTGATCGCCACGACATCGAAATCTTTTCCCGTATCAAACGTCAAACTTTTCAGAGAACCTGTCAAACCATTAAGCACTTCGTTGCAGAGCATCGGGCATTCGTAATAAACAAGCGCCAAAATGACCGGCCGTCCCTTGCCGAAATACTCACCGAGTTTGACCTCTTTGCCGTTTTCATCTTTGAAAACCGCATCAAGAGGCAATTGTTCGTTAAGCTTTTGTTCGATTCCGACCTTTTGCAAAACCTGCGGCAAACCGTTGCTCACACCGACCTCATTCGGATCGTATGTTTTCGGCGAATAAAGCGGCGAATTGTAATGCTCGGTTTTTTGCGCCGAAACATTGCCGATTATCAATAAAACAATGATTACCGCAAAAAGTTTCAGCCTCTGTACTGCTAATATTGCCGAACTTTTTTTCATAAAACTCCTCAAACTACTAATCAGGATTACCGATAAAAACAAACTACTAAATAAGGATTACCGATAAAAACCCAACAGAAACCCGTCTAAAAATTCGGGTTTCAGGCTTTAAATTCATCCCTCATCCCTCATCGCCTCTTATCCGTGCGCGTTCGTCCCGAGCTTGAATATGAAACAAAGGAGCGCGCTTCGTCCAAAGCGTTCTGCGCTTCACTGCCGGTTCTCGCTTTCGGAGCCGCTTCAAGCATCTTTTTCTTTGCTTCTTCGATCGGCAAAGTCATTTCGGTGGTCGTCTTTCCGTCCTGACTGATCACTTTACGGCCTTCTTTCCATTCTTTTTCCCAAATTGCGTGCAATTCAAGATACTCCGATTGCGGCGGTTTGAGTTCTAAATTGATCCGACCGTTCGGACCGTCAACTCCAAAACCCGGCGCCGCCTGAATCCGCGGTTCGGGCGGAAGTTTTTCCCTCTCGCTCATCGCTAACGGGCTTTTTTTATCTTTCGTTTGTTTGGCATCGTCTTCCATGACATTCTGAAATGCCCACATTAAACCGAAAGTGACGACGATCAAAAGAAACAAACCGGTTGCGAAATATATAATTCCGCGTATTCCGACAACATTTTCCTCATACGGTTTGTCGAAATCAACAATAGTTTTTTCGTGTTTTGTCTTTCCCATAATTCAATTTGGGATTTGGGATTTGGGATTTGGGATTGAAGAAAAAAAATCCGCAATCCGCAATCCGCAATCCGAAATCGTTTAGTGTCCTCTCCCGTGTTCGATCGCATTATCCAAAAACGGATCGTGGATCGGAACGATCGGCCGTTTTCCTAATTGGCGGAAGAATTCCGATAACCAAATGCCGCCGACCGCGATCGGCCCGATCAGATACAACACCCAAAAAGCGTCGAAATGCGGTACGTGCCCGCCTGGCATTGTCGATGGACTCGGCGCGATATGATAAAACATATCCACAATTCGCAGAACCAGAATAAATATCGCCATTATCGCCAGATATTTAGCGTTGCGTTTAATGTCGCGCGAAAGCAGCACGAGATACGGAAACGCAAAATGGAACAGGATCAGGATCAAACCGACCCAGCCCCAACCGTCCTTCATCCGGTTCAAAAACCAAAAGGTTTCTTCGGGAAGATTTCCCGACCAGATAATCAGGAACTGCGAAAAATTGAAATATGCCCAGATCATCACGAGCGCGAGCATCAATTTTCCGATGTCGTGAAAATGGCGTTTGCCAAGGATGCGGTTCATCGGCGCTTTGTCCGACATATAGGCAAGCATGACAACCGCGAACGAAAAGCAGCTCAAAGCCCAACCCGCGACATACAGAAAACCCCAAATCGTCGAAAACCAATGCGGGTCAAGCGTCATCGTCCAGTCAATCGTCGCAAAACTAACGACAAGAACGTAAATAGCCAACGTCGGACCAGAAAAAGCAGTCGGCGTTCCGAGCCATTTTGCTGCTTCTTCGTAGCTGTTCGATTGGTCTTGTTTTGCCGACCAGCCGTTGAGCAAGTGCTGCATCACAAACCAAAGGGCAAAATAAATAATTCCTCTGGCAAAAAAACCAACATGCGTCAAATACCAACCGCGATGCTGAACAATCGCATCCGTTTCCATTAGATGAGACCATTCATAAATATAATTTACGCCGAATCCGATTGGAAGAAACAAAAGGAACAAAATCGGGACGGTCCGCGAACAGGCTTCAACTATCCGACGAATAACAACGCCCCACGCGCCGCCCGTCAGATATTGCAGCATCAGGATACCGAGCCCGCCGACGCCGAGTCCGCACGAGAACATAAAGCCAAGCAGCCACGCCCTTAACACCGTTTCTTTTTGATCCGGGTATTTCAAGGCAACCGCCAACATAATGATCGTACAAATACCCCCCAAACCGAGTGCCAGACTCTGCCAACGGCTGAATTCTGCCGGAGCTTGATAATCAGAACTATTCAACATTATTTTGCTCCTCCCTGTTTGGTTGGTTTCGGCGATTCTGTCTGTTTAGGTACCGTCGTTGTTTCTTTCGTCATTGGTAGAGTCTTCGCCCCGTCCGGATTTTGGCTGAGCTGCAAAGCGCGAATATACGCGACAATTGCCCAACGATCCGCGACCGGAATTTGCGAAGCGTAGCCGTTCATTCTGCCCTGTCCGTTCGTAATGACATCGTAGAAATGTCCGACCGGAGCATTTCTTAAACGGTCATCGTTATAGGTCGGCGGTTTGACAAAACCACGCCGCACGATCATTCCGTCGCCGTTGCCGACCGGACCGTGGCAAACGATACAGAAAACCTTGTAACGCTGTTCGCCGCGGTCAACCAGTGCTTTCGTCACCGGAACCGGAAATTCATCAATATCGTTCGGAAAACTACTGATCAGAGTATTGCCGGTGACCGGATCAACCGTTGTCTGCACTGCGGCATTCGGGTCGGCGTTTTCTTTTTTGCCCGTATAAAGCGCCTTGTCAGCGCGCAACTGACCGCGCGGAACAGTGCCGTTCGGCAAATCACGCGACGAACGTCTGTCGGCAAAGAAATCACTTTCCTTAAAGGCCTTGTAACGCGGCTGGTCCTGCATATCGTACCGGCAACCGGCGCTAATCGCTATTAAACTGATAATTGCTGTCCACAACAGTTTATTCTTCAACATCGAAAACCTCCTGCGGATTCA
>JANLTD010000241.1:0-3336 GCA_031362765.1 Acidobacteriota bacterium
GGGTCGAGAATTCGCGAGTTCGAAGCAAGCGGGTCAACCGCCGGATAAATGCCGAGTTCAACGATCTGCCGAGACAAAGCGGTAACCGCATCCAAATGGGCAAAAGTTGTTGCCGGAGCCGGATCGGTATAATCGTCAGCCGGAACATAGACAGCCTGGATCGAAGTGATCGCGCCCGTTTTGGTTGACGTGATGCGTTCCTGCATCTCGCCCATTTCCGACGCAAGTGTCGGCTGGTAACCAACCGCCGACGGCATCCGGCCGAGCAGTGCGGAGACCTCGGAACCGGCTTGTGTAAAGCGGAAAATATTATCAACAAAGAAAAGCACGTCGTTGCCCTGATCGCGAAAATATTCGGCAACCGTCAAACCCGACAGCGCAACTCTTAAACGCGCTCCCGGAGGTTCGGTCATCTGTCCGTAAATTAACGCTACTTTCGAGTTCTTGATTTCTGCTTTATCAACCAGCGATAAATCAAATCCGCCGGTTTCTTTCATATTTTCATTGAACGCGTCGCCGTATGTGATAACCTTTGATTCGACCATTTCACGAAGCAGATCGTTGCCTTCGCGCGTTCTTTCGCCAACGCCCGCAAAGACCGAAAAACCATCGCTGCCGATCGCCACGTTGTTGATAAGTTCCATGATCAGAACCGTTTTGCCCACGCCCGCACCGCCGAACAGACCGATTTTTCCGCCGCGAAGGAACGGTTGAATAAGGTCAATAACCTTAATTCCCGTTTCAAACATTTCGAGCGTTGTTGATTGTTCATCAAACGACGGCGCGTGGCGATGGATCGAAGCTTTCGTTTCGGAAACGACCGGGCCGAGTTCGTCAACCGGATCGCCGATCACGTTCATCACGCGGCCGAGTGTTGCTCCGCCGACCGGTACCATGATCGGTCCGCCGAGGTCAACGACCTTCATTCCGCGAACCATTCCGTCGGTCGGCAGCATCGAAACCGCGCGCACGCGGCCTTCGCCCAAATGCTGTTGCACCTCGGCGATCACATCAACCGCTGTGTCAACATCAAAACCTTCGCTCGTAATTCTCAAAGCCTGATAAATAGGTGGTAAATAATTTGTAAATTCTACGTCAACGACCGGACCGATGATCTGCACGATCTGTCCGATTTGTCCGTTTCCTTCATTAGCCATTTTTAATAAATACTCCTCGTTATAGAAAAGAAAAAGGGTTAGATAACAAAGGAGAAAGATTAACATAATCGGTCGGCAGTTGGCAAAGCCGTTTGTGAAAAATGGTGTAAGCGGGCATCTTTTGGATGCAGTTACAGATTTCAGATTACGTTCAGAGTTACGTCTAAAGACCAATGGCGTTAAGTCATTAGTATCTACACATCTTTGAAGGTCTGATAATTATTGGCTTTTATGACATTCTGTTTTTCTTTTCCAGTCGCCAAAGGCGACAAACATCACCGCTTCGCCGCCTATGGTGCAGGCGTTTCGCCGAAACCATAGGTCTTTGATAACGATTCAACCCGGCGCTGAAAGCGACGAACATCAATGGACATCGGTTGTTCGTCGCCTTCAGCGTCGGACTCTTCTTTCAAGTAACCCAGCGATTCTCGCTGGGCGGCGAAGCGGCGATGGTAGTCGGAAGGTTTGGCGACGAGAACAGAAATTCAATCCATTGACTTGTGTAGATACTAATGGCTCGCGCTATGGGCGGCGAAGCGGGGCGCTAACACCAATGGCGTTAAGTTAAGGAGAAAACGTAAAACAGACTGTTAGTCTGTTTCCATGGCTTTTCATTATTATCAACAAGTTAGCGGCGTGAAATTTAAACAGGCTAACAGCCTGTTTTACGATTAATGCCGAATTTTTCCTTAACTTAACGCCATTGGGCGCTAACACCCGTTACGCGGGCTGAAAAAATGTAATTGCGTAACATCAGTTATAACTAACCTTACGCAATTTAAGAAATTTTACCGCCAAGGGCGCAAAGGGACGCAAAGTTTTTTGAAATACCCTCTGACAACTTTTCATTTTCAATGGAAATATTCTTTTTTGAATGAAAAGGGTCGCGTTTTTGGACGTTTTCATCAAAAGAGATCTAACCAGATGTTTTGTCAATCCTTTTTTTTACTTTGCGTCCTTAGCGTCCTTTGCGGTGAAAACTTTTTCGACCTGTGTAAGGTGAGTTATAATGAAACAATGAAATGGTTCACGCGAGCAATTGCCGTCGGCGCATTTGCGGTTCTTTATGTTTTGGAAAATAAACGGCCTTTGCGGCGTCAGGTCGAATCAAAAGAAACGGAAACCGTGCGAAATTTGGCGATCGCTTCCCTTTCGGGAATTGTTTTCAATGGTCTTGAACAACCCGTGACGGCCAAATTAACAAAATTCGCCGATGAAAAAGGAATCGGTCTTTTAAAGATCTTTCGACTGCCGCGCATCGTCGAAACGATTGCCGCCGTTTTGCTGCTCGATTACACGCTGTACATCTGGCACGCTCTGACTCATAAAATCCCTTTCTTATGGCGTTTTCACAAGGTCCATCACGCCGATCTCGATCTGACGGCTTCGACCGCGATTCGTTTTCACTTTGGCGAGATCGCGATCTCGGTTCTTTTTCGCGCCGGACAGATCCTAATTATCGGAGTATCGCCGCGTGCTTTGAAAATATGGCAAAGCCTGCTTTTCGCGAATGTTTTTTTTCATCATTCAAATATCCGTTTGTCGGAGGCGGTTGAAGAAAAGCTCCAAAGAATCATAATGACACCGCAGCTTCACGGCATCCATCATTCCGCCCGCGAAGACGAATTGAACTCGAACTGGTCAAGCGGTCTGACGGTTTGGGATCGTCTGCACGGAACCTTGCGCCGGGATGTTGCGCAAGACGAAATCACGATCGGCATCAACGATTTTTTGAGTGAAGATCAGGTAACTTTTCGAAAAATGCTCGCCGCGCCGTTTCAAAATTGAGCGGGTGGTGCGAAGAAAAATGATCACGTTCGGGTGGTAATGCGTCAGTAAAGAGTTACAGAAAGATTTTCTGCCTACGAAAGACACGAAAAAAACGAAAAAAGAATTTATTTGGCCTATTTTCGTATCTTTCGTGTGTTTCGTAGGCAAACTCAGCTCTTTACTGACGCATTACGTTCGGGTGAAAAATTTTCGTTGACAGCCGATAAGCATTTTAGTAGCCTCAAAAGATACTGCAAAGTTTTATTTCACGAAAGGATCTATTTATTAATTTTGAGTAATTTAAGAAAACTGGAACTACCGCCGCAAGGCTTAAAAACTTTGTTCGGAGTTCAAGACCAAAACATCAAATATCTCGAATCGCTTCTCGACGTTTCGATCGGTGCTCGCG
>JANLTD010000250.1:0-7205 GCA_031362765.1 Acidobacteriota bacterium
CAACCAACACGGACAGGCCGGACTTTATGAGATTGACCCCGGAAACTGCAAAATTACTTTTCCCGATTTGGATAAGGAGGCTTGGGATTAATAATTATGGCGATTAATTATCAAGTAAAACAAGGCGATTGTATCTCCAGCATTGCATTTGAACACGGCTTTTTTCCCGATACGATCTGGGATCATCCAAGTAACGCCGAATTAAAAAAGAAAAGGCAAAACCCGCATGCGCTGATGCCGGGCGATGTCGTCTTCGTGCCTGACAAACGACTTAAGGAAGTCAACGAACCAACCAATCAGGTCCATAAGTTTCGGGTCAAAAATGTTCCTGCGAAATTGCGAATTCAGTTTATGTTGATGGGCAAGCCGAGAGCAAATGTTCCGTTTACACTGACGGTTGACGGAAACATTGTTTCAAAACCGGGTGACCGCACCAACGGCGAGGGGTTTGTAATTAGTTCAATTCCGCCCGACGCCCGACAAGGGACGCTCGTTCTGGTGGAAGGGGAAGATGAAGAAGAATATAGTCTGCTGTTAGGACATTTGAACCCGGTCAGTGAAGTAACGGGAGCCAAACAACGATTATTCAATCTCGGTTATTATAACGGGGCCATCAATCAGGAATTGGATAAAGTAACGAAGGACGCGATCCGCGATTTTCAGAAAGTGATCGGTTTAAGTCAGACAGGCGAACTGGATCAGACCACCCAAAACAAACTAAAAGAAATTCATGATGCACAGTAATAAGAGGTAAGACAATGGATCCGTTGGAAAAAAAAGATCAGTTTGAAGAAAAAAAAAAGGAAGTACACCGGCAGCCGCTAAAGCTTTACACCGAGCGTTCATATGTTGATTCGCCGAATAAAAATGTGCGGGACGTGAGGCCGCAACTGGAACTGGTCAAGGTTGATCATCATTTTGCCCCGTGCCTCAACCAACCGACCGAGGATTTGCAGATCGTTTACAAAATCAAAAATTTCGGAACACTCCCGAACGCCCGGGTCGTGCTCATAATAAAAGATCGGACGGGCGGAGTGGTTTACTTTCACCAGCTCGACGCCAACCAAAAGGCGGATACCACCGATCAGGGACGCACTCTGACCTGGAAGGGTAACGTCATAAAGAAGGCGGGCAATTGGGAAGTCGGTGATCTGGTCAACCCGCTTCTGTCGCCTTATCAGGTTAAATTGCAATCGGACAATCCGACTCTTATGACCGAAGTGAAAGAAACTCACGTTCTTTACCGGCGAATCAATCTGGAAAGTTTGAGCTGGCTGGATGCCTACAAGGCGTTCACGACATTGGCGGACGGGACTTATCCAGCGACATTGGGAAACAACATTAAAAAATTATGGATTCAATATCGCCTCAACGAGTTGGGTTATCCGGCCGGGGCACTGATCGCTCCGCTTAATCTGAATGCCATTATGCGTGCCTTGTTTCGCTATACGCAATCGCATATTGGTTTGAATTTTCCGAAAATTTATGATTATCAAACACTTCAGGCCGGTGCCCCCGGTCAGGGGCTTTGGGGCTGGAAAGCGAAATGGGAAGCTCTTTACGGGACTTTGGACGAATTAGTACAGGGTCCCGTCAAGGTGCCGGGGATCGCTCTCATGCGGGCACTCAGTAGTGGCGACCAGATTCGCAACGATCTTTTCAGTCAAAGCACTAAACTGCATGACAAAAGTGCCCATTCCCGCGCGATCCTGGATCATGACATCCTTTACTTAAACGAAGAAAACACAGAAGCTGACGCCCATGTCAAATATGATAAAGAATTTCTCAACGGATTTTGCTGGCCGATGCAGGCGAAAGTTCAATTAGTTTCCCGCACCGACGCGGATGCCAAAGCCAATGGAGTCGTCTCGCCCGAAGCGGTCGGGCCGGTCAAGATCGAATGGCTCCTTTTCGATCCGCCGGAAAATTACGACTTCGTTCCCGGACCCGTTACTTCGGATGTGCCGGTTAAATTCAAATCCAAAACCAGGAATTATTTGAATCAACTCCAGATCAGCCGGGCGGGAAGCTTTGGCGACACGCTCCATGCTCTGGACAATTGTCCCGTTGATTTGGGCGGCATCCGCCCGGTGGCGGCCACCAATGTGACCGGGAACTTTTTTAAACTCCACCGGGTCTGCCAATCGGTTTCGCCGGACGGCAACCGGTTTATTACCACCGCCGAGAAGACCGCTCCGGCGCCCCACCTTGGTACCTCGGCCGTTTTCTTTCAGGGATCATACATTGCCGGAGACAATTACGTCGTCCAGGCCCGCATTGTCTGGGATCAGGTTCCAAACGGGGACGCTTTAAAGGCGGATCATCAGAGTTTACCGGGCTTGAGTAATTCTTTTCCGGATCAGAAAAAATGTCTTAATTTGAAAGAGAGTGGTGACCCAATGGTGGCTCAATCGGCGCAGATCACCATCTGGCGGCGGCATCATGTTGTTCAGGAAATCACCTGGATGGAAAATAATTATCCTCCGATTAAGTGGGGTCCGGTCGTCAAAAATTTTGAAGCTGCGCATATCATCCTCGTCCCCCCGAGTGTTCCTGCCGTCCATATTGAAAATCTTTTCGGAACGCCGGTAAAAAACGACCTCGCCACGGTCTTAAAAGACGGATTTGTAAATTATCGGAGTGCCGGTAAAAAGCCCACCACACCGTGCTATGTTGCTTTCGAGAACGCTCCGAATGCGGAGTTTCACCGCGAGGGCCTTTATCCATTGCCGCTCCCGGACTTTAATACGGTTAGTCCGGTTAACAAGGAAAAAACGCCCATACAACGTTTTGATTCATATTCGTTATTTTTGGACGGCTATCGCAATGAATGGCCCAAATATGCGGCTTTGAGACCATTTTTTCAAGCCTTGCGAGAGGAAATGGACAAACTGGGTCGGGGGCGAGGTGTGATTATCTTGCGGGCGGCTTTGTTTCCACTTCCCCAAAGAGGCAATCTTCCTAATGATGTCCGTCTGGCGGTTCA
Source organism: Acidobacteriota bacterium (assembly GCA_031362765.1). Lineage (GTDB taxonomy): Bacteria > Acidobacteriota > Blastocatellia > Pyrinomonadales > Pyrinomonadaceae > JAFDVJ01. The sequence goes on from JANLTD010000250.1 coordinate 2,987, forward strand.
GAAACAGAAAATCCCTTACAAATATCCCTATCGAGCACTCAGTGCCGGCGGTGACCACGGTATTGTGCTTTTGGATGAAGACGCCATCAACAAGTTTGATGAGACCTTTCACGTCAGTCATGAGATCGGCCATTGCCTGTTCCTGACGCATAAAACAGAAATTCCGGGGGATCATGACGACGATAATAATTGTTTGTTGATCTATAATAACCAGAATAAAGGCGAGTTCATTGGCTGGGGGTCGAATCCAAACACGCTTCCGACGAATTTTGAAATGTCCGTGATGCTGTCCGACAGCAAAGGGATGAAATCGTTTGGCAATATTGGCGGGAATTTCGTCAAACAGGACAATACAACCTTTCGATTTTCGGGAAGCATTCAACAATGTGAAAAGGCTCTCAAAAGTTTCAAATTCACCCCGCAAAAGAATCTCGATCCGAATTTTGAACAAATAATTACCCTTTTCCCCGGCAAGGTCGCCCCAGGTTTATCCGTGGAATTACCATATGCGGCAAAAACGAAAATTTCGGACGGGACTGTCAAACCGTTTGAGAATTTACGGGCAGTGCCTCCGGATCCGACGGCGACGAAACCGTTTTTCTGTGGCAAATGCCTGCTCAAACTTCGCGGCTGGAAGGTTCGCACCGACAACACTGTCTTGGTGGGAGCCAATAATGTCATTGAAAAATCCGAGCCCATCCCGGTCAATCCGCGCATGGAATGCACTCAGGTCAAAATGCAAAACGGCTATATTTTGCTAAGTAGTGATACTTTACACGAATTGAAACCCTTTCGATTCGTCCATCCTCATACACTTTACTGGGAAAGCAGCGACGGCAAACTGGCCTCGCTGAGTAATGTTCTCATTCGGGAATATGTTAGTTTTGATAAGCCGACCCAAAGCCCACCGTTTAATGTGAATGCGGACGAAGACCAGGAGTTTTACCAGGTCGGGACGAGAGGAAATCTCGGAGCCGGCACCGACGACCATATGATTCGTCTGCCCGCCTTTGTCTGTGACGGCACTACCGGCACCCATCTCGGCAAACAAAAATACCAGTACAGTCTGGATGGGGTCACTTATATGGACATAGAAGGGGCGGAATTTCTTATCGAAAAGACTGTTTATATGGGAAAACACGGGCTCACTCTGAAATTTAAAAAGACCAATTGGTTGCCCTACAACAAGACTCCGTATAATTTCGAAATGCATTATCTGGTCGGACCGCTTCTCAACCTCCCCAATATCAAAGTCAGCAATGTCACGCCGTTAGAAAAGCAGCCTTCGGTCGGAGCCGTTTATTTGCAATGGGGAGCGCAAAAAATCACCACTCAGGGTGGAACTAATACCGTCGTTACTGAGAAACAACTTGCCAGCCTCGGTTTTCTGGCGCCTAAACCATGGCCGACTTAATGTTTGGCGGCTTTGATCGCCCTTTTGAAGGTCCATAAGGAAGATAGTTTTAGAAGGAGGTTTCATACATAAACATTAGAGGCGGAGATCGGAATTGAACCGATGAATCAAGGTTTTGCGATTCTGACAGGGCTTTTGGCACTAAGTTGTTGGTGTAATGATCTCAAACATTTAATTCTACGCGTCTTAAATTAAGATGGAATCTTGGGGAAAACAGATCTGAATAAATGAGGGTCGTTGAGACAGCGGCTCAAGAAAATGTGTGCCGGATCGCCGCGCATCTTCTTGAAGAGTATCCGAAAACTGCAATTGTTTAGGTCTTTGGTTTTTGAAAGAAATTGAAGATTGGCGATGAATTTCTCACCACGCCCGCTTATTTTACGGAAATCTTGATTGAAAATCAACGGGTTTCCATTGAAAAACCCAAAAACCAAAGACCACAAGCCAAAGACCTAATCAGATACGCAAAATTACTTTTCGCGATTTGCATAAGGAGGCTTGGGATTAATACTTATGGCGATTAATTATCAGGTAAAACAAGGCGATTGTATTTCCAGCATTGCGTTTGAACACGGCTTTTTTTCGGACACGATCTGGAATGATCCGAATAATGCCGAACTAAAGAAAAAAAGAGAAGACCCGAATGTTCTGATGCCGGGCGATGTGGTTTTTATTCCCGATAAACGGCTCAAAGAAGTTTCTGAGCCGACCAACAATGTTCATAAATTTAAATGCAAAAATACGCCGGAGAAATTTAAATTGCAGCTTCTCATCGAAGAAGAACCGCGGGCAAACGAAGAATACGAATTGGAGATTGAAGATTTGAAATTCGAGGGCAAAACCGATAGCGAAGGACGAATTCAACAATCCATTCCGCCCAATGCCAAACGTGGGAAATTAACCTTGAAAAAAGACGAAACGGTTTTTGAATTAAAACTCGGAAACCTGAATCCGTCGGACGAAATTACCGGAGCGCAAGGACGTTTGCGTAATTTGGGACTGTATTTCGGTGCGATTGACGGGCAAATGTCGGATGATTTGGAACAGGCGATTCAAGAATTTCAAATTATCAAAAATCTCGAACCCGACGGAGAACTCAATGAAGAAACAAAGGACGCTTTAAAGCAAGACTACGGAGCGTAAAATGCCGCAGCAGATTGAAGAGGAGCGAAATTAAATAATGAAGTGGGACCAAATCGAAATTACGGGTAACGACAACACGATACATAGAGGCGAGCAAGCCCGAAAGTTTGTTGAGGCGAATTGTCCCAATGCGTGTATCACAAACTATCAAAAAGGAAAAATGGTGGTCAAACTGCCGGATGGAATATCTGCCAAGCCCGAAATTGTCAGAGGACATCTTGAAGACATCTTACATGGAAAAGCCAAAGGTCTGAAGGTCAAAGTCGGCTTGAAACCGATGGTCGTTAATTTTCCCCTTGGCAGAGTTGTCCCTAATCTCGTGAACATCAATCTGGCGAAGCTCAAAGTCCAATTCATCCACAAACGAGACGCGAAGGACACGAGCCCGAAAACATTCCTCGAAGATTCGAGAGTAAAGGTGAGTGCTTTACGCCAGGGAACGACGAATCCGTTAATAAAATTTACCAACAAGGGAATCGCCGATTTCGGCGCGGTGCTTCCCGGCAAATATTCGATTACTTTTTCGGACTTAGGTGAGTGCAAATATGATTGGACGATTGATCAAAAGATTGTTTTATTGGAACCGCTGAGCGCAGAAACCGTCGAGTTTCAGGTCGAGCCGCTGTATCAGACGGTGCAGTTTATCGCGCACTGCCTGACAACGATTGGACATCAAATCTTCGTGCCGTCTGATGAAGATAAGGATAAGTTGGAGGAGGTCACAGAACCCAATGGAAAAACAAGAACTAAACTCAAAAGCAAACTCGTTCCAGTCGGAATGTTCACCAAATCCGATCTCAATCCTTCAGTGCCGTTTGAGAAGGGAGTCATTCTCGCCAAATCTGATGGAACCGGGACATTAACATTTAAGAAAAAACGCCTCCCCGAAGTCGGGTGTTGGGAAATGAAGGATTTGGATAAGGACTTTTTAACTAAGAACGAGGAGGCAATAGAAATTGTAAGGAAGCTCGACAAGAAACTTCCAACTGATCCCGACGCTTATGAAGTCAAGTTCAAGACAAGATTTAGCAAGGAAGAATATACGGCGGACCAATTGACGGGCGAATGGAAATCGAAATATCACGGCGATGTTGACGATTCTAAAGACATCGAAGACCGCGTCAAGTTTGTCGAGGATACATTAGAAAAAGCCTACGCCCAATCCAACCACGAAGCGACTGTCCTGAAAGTCTTTATGATTCCCGAATGCTTCTTTCAAGGACTCTACGGGACATACATTTCGGATGATGCCGCCGAACTCGTCGGAAAACTTCAGAACATAGTGAAGGACAAAAAATGGAAAGACTGGATTTTTAGCTTCGGAACGGTCAACCGGGTATTTTTAGGTCTCCAGCCGGAGAGTGTTACGGGCGGCGAAAAGAACAAAACTATTTACGAGATGGCGAACCACGCGCCGGTGATTAGAGGCGGGTTGGAGGACTTTGACTTCTCAGGCGATGATTCCACACGGCTGATCCAGAAACTGCTCAACTCCCTTGAATTGGCGGGCGAGGGTGACCTCATCAAAGACTTGGCGATGCCGCTACCGCTGACCGTGAGGGTGATGTCCGCCGGAGCGGTCAGCGGATTGCCGGCAGAAGTTTCGCTGGCGGGCGCCGCACTCTTCTTCTCCTCTTTGCAACCAACGACAAAAAAGAAACA
>JANLTD010000252.1:0-3143 GCA_031362765.1 Acidobacteriota bacterium
ATTAAATTAAAAACCAAAAAATTAAGGCGGTCAACGATCGAATTTAAGTTTTCGATCGTGAACGCCCTAATAGCTCTGTCTAAGTAGTTTTGTTTGATCCGCTATCATCTTTCTAAATGAACTTAAACGTTCTTTTGAAAAACGATCCACACACATTTGGAAAAAACACGGCAGATTGATGTTTACGTTTAGTTTTTGCGAGTGCGATCAGCGGACCGATCCTTAATCGGACAAAGTAAACCTAATAAATGATTTTCTTTGAACGGCTAACCACTTTTCTGCCGGTCTTCCAGGTTTTTTTGCCGACCCATTTTGTTCCCGTCCAGGTCTTTCTGGCAACCCATCTTCCGCCCGCATATGTTTTGCGGATTATTCCTTTTCGACGGCGTTTGACGATCACTCTTTGCTGCGCCTGAATTGACAAAGGACCGTTTGACGAGATCGCGTCCCCGATAAAGACGACTGAAAACATCATTACTATCGCAAAGACCAAATTTATCAACTTTTTCATATTTTATCTCTATTTTATTCTAAACATCTCAAACACCGTTCTAAGTTAAGTTTGAACGTTCCTAATTCTCGGTTCTGACATTTTGATTGATAAACTTAACGATGTCTTCGGTTGATGTGCCCGGCAGAAAAACTTCCGAAACGCCTTTTGATTTCAATTCGATAATGTCTTCCTGCGGAACGATCCCGCCGACCAGAACCAGCGTGTCATCCATTCCGTTCGCGCGCAAAAGATTGACGATGCGCGGACAGAGTGTATTATGTGCGCCCGACAAAATCGAGATTCCGACCGCGTCAACATCTTCCTGCAGCGCCGCCGCCGCGATCATTTCCGGTGTTTGCCGCAAACCCGTGTAAATAACTTCCATTCCCGCATCGCGTAATGCACGAGCGATGACTTTGGCACCGCGGTCGTGTCCGTCAAGTCCGGGTTTTGCTACCAACACTCTGATTTTTCGTTCATTCATAAATTCTTTGCGCAGCGCGAAGGGTCAGATAAATGCTTTTTCTCGGCGCGCTGCTTGTTACTCTCTTCTTCGAGTATATTAGCGAATAAACTTTCCAAGCAAGCCTCTGCGTTTGATAAATGGTTTTATTTCCTTCCAGGTGAGAACATAATTGCCGTCCGGCTGAACCGACCGAATTAGATACGGAAACCCGTAATCGTAATAAAAAGTGACGCCGCTTTCATCAACCGAAAATCCTTCGAGATTCAGTTCAATGAAATCCGTATATTTAAAAAGCTCGCCCCGTTTCTCGCCCTGATAGTCAGGATCTTCCTTTATTACCTTGATTCCCTCTTCAATTTCAGCATTTTGAATTGTCTTGACCCTGGCGATCAAACCCTTCAAATTCGTAAAAACATCAATCGGTCTAACTTTGTTACCGGTTTTCAAATCAACGACGACCGTTTTGTAAAGCCAGGTCTGATGCGCAGCCGTTCCCGTTACGGAAAGACCAACAGACAAAACGCCTTTTTTGTTGTAGCCGACACTGAAATCCGCTTCTTCGAGCCATTGGTATTCGCCCATTTCTTCTTTCAAATCAAGCAGAAGATTTTTTTCAAAGCTGATCGAAGTTTCGATCTTTTTCGATAATGCAGCGCTTTTGGCTTTGACCTTCGGATAATTGACCGTAAATGTTTTCTTAAAATCCGAAGTCGGTCGTGGACGCGTGTATGTAACCTTTTTCGAGGTAATGACCACACGTTGAGCAATTGCCGTTTGAACCGCAAACAAAATGCTGAATAAAAAAAGTAATTTCAGCTTCATCTTTTACTTTAGGAATTTTCCGAGCAATCCATCAGATTTCACAAAAGGTTTCAGTTCCGCCCATGAGAAAAAATAAAGTCCGTCGGGTTGGACTGCCGCAATAGCGTGCGGAAATCCGGCATCGTACAAAATCGTGACACCCTTATCGGTAACTCTATATTCGTTAAAGCTCTCCGCCGTAATTTCCAACCCACTCAGTTCTTCTTTTAAGTATTTACCGTCTTCACCAAACTCGCCTTTATCAATTCGTTTATTGATGCCGACAACTTCGGCCTTCAGCTTGATGTCAACCAATTTTGCAAATTCCGCGAGCGAATCCGAATTAAAGGCGTCGGCAAATTTAACCTGTTCGCCGGTTTTCAGATCTATCACCAAATCACGGGTATCCGTACTCGGATAGGCGGCCGAACCTTCTTGCGTCAAAGAAATATCAAGAATGCCGTTTTTGTTGTAATTAACTTTGTAGTAAGCCGCCCACAACCAATCATCTTCGTTGATATTTGCTTGCAGCGTGGTTTCAAACACTTTCCAATAACTGATCGTATTTTCGAGTTTTTTCTTGGTTGCAACAGCAATTGCGCCCGAGACGATGGGATACGTCACCGTAAAATTTTTTTATAGACACCGACGATCTTTCGCTTATATACAGTTTTTTTTGGTGTAATAGCAACAGTTTGGGCTAAAGCGATTGAGGCCAATGCACAAATTACCATAATCGCCAGCGTAATTTTTATTTTCATAATTATGTTTGTTTGTTGATATTTGTCGTCAGTAAAACTCGTTCCTCAAAATCCATCGCCGGAGCGCCAAACAAACAGCGCATCTTGCCATAAAAGGTTCTCTTTGTTTTCATCGCCTCAAAAGTTTCAAACCAACCGTGTGTATTGATCCAAAGCCAATTATAGCCCTCGATCGGTTTGATAATTCCATAGCGAACCTCTTCTTTTTCTTCGACGAATGAGCCAAATATCCGGTCAAAAAAGATAAAAATTCCGCCGTAGTTTTTATCCAGATACTGATAATTCACGCCGTGATGAACACGGTGATGCGACGGCGTGTTGAAAATATATTCAAACCACGCGGGCATTTTTTTAATAACTTTTGTATGGATCCAAAATTGATAGATCAGATTTAGTCCGTGCATCGTCACAAATGCCCATAGCGGAAAACCCAACAAGGCAAGCGGCAAATAAAATACCCAGTGCGCGATCCCTGAAAACCAGCTCTGGCGCACCGCGACGCTCAGATTATATTGATTCGATGAATGATGAACGACGTGAAAATTCCAAAAAAACCGGACTTCGCGGCTTTTGTGAAACGCACAGAAGACAAATCGAGAATCTACGCTTATGAAAATAAACC
>JANLTD010000290.1:0-4728 GCA_031362765.1 Acidobacteriota bacterium
GCTGGCTGGAATGTTTCGGTCGTCGAAGACGGCAACGATTTAGAGGCAATCGAAGCGGCGATCATCGAAGCGTTTTGTGACATCTTCCGTAAATGCCAGATCGGTCGAGCCTTCGATCGTGATCTTGTTGTCGTCGTAAAGATAGATGACATTTCCGAGTCCGAGATGTCCCGCGATGCTCGCCGCCTCATACGAAATTCCCTCCATCAAATCGCCATCCGAGCAAATTGCGTAAACATAATTGTCAACGAGCGGAAAATCTTCGCGGTTAAACGTCGCCGCAAGATGCGCCGAAGCGATCGCCAAACCGACACCATTGGCAAAACCTTGCCCAAGCGGGCCGGTCGTTACTTCGACGCCCGCCGTCAGATGATTTTCGGGATGTCCGGGTGTTTTTGAATGAAGCTGACGAAAATTCTTGATCTCGTCCATCGAAAGATCGTAACCCGTCAGGTGGAGCAAGCTGTAAAGCAGCATCGAACCGTGTCCGCCCGAGAGAACAAAGCGGTCGCGGTTAAACCATTGCGGATTTTTCGGATTGTGCCAAAGAAATTTTGTCCACAAAACATAAGCCGCCGGAGCCATTCCCAGAGGTAAGCCCGGATGTCCCGAATTCGCTTTTTGGATCGCATCAAGCGACAAAGTTCGGATCGTGTTAATACAAAGTTGGTCAATAGATTGTTGTGTCATCGGCGCAGTTGTCATAATATTTTTGTAAATAACCGAAGAACATTATTGATAGATTCTTCGAGTTTGGTTTAGTTCAATTGATTAAAAGATCATAAAACTTTTCGTGTCTTTCCCTCGCTTTTCGATAAATCGCGTTTCGTTTTTTATCAAACTTGAATTCCCGCCCTTTCGGTGTGATTTGCTTTTCGATATTTTCTATTTTGAAAATTGTTTCAAGCGCAAGCAAAACCGCGCCGCGTGAAGAGGCTTCGCGGACATCGGGCAAACTTAGATTTTGTGCCAGCACATCGGCGATGATTTGCGTCCAAACGGGCGATTCGCGCAGTGCGCCGCCCGACGCGATGATTGATTTTATTTCTAAAACTTTGTTCAATTGATCGTAAATTTCCGCGAAACGATACGCAACCGATTCGAGCGCGGCTTGCACAATGTCAATCGAATCAGTCGCCGATTTCAAACCCAAACAAGCCCCGTGCGCCGTTTCGTGATAACCCGTGCTGCGTTCGCCGGCGAGAAACGGCAGAAACGTCAACCCGTGTGAATCGGGTGCGCGGTTGGCGATTTTACTTTCGATCTCGTCATCGGTTCCGGCAAGTTTCAGATTATCTTTGAGCCAGCCGTAAAGTCCGCCGCCGTCAGACAGCGCGCCGCCCAAAATGACGCGCCTTCGGTCAATCCGGTAACACCACAAACCGGCGGGAATTTGCTTCGGCGGATTGCCAGTGTAAGCGACGCGCATTGCGCCCGAAGTTCCGATCATCAGCGCGGCTTTTGATTTTTCCGTACAGCCCGCACCAATATTGTTTGCCGCGCCGTCGCCGATCGCCAAAAACCATTTCGCGTTTTTTAACCTCGCCCAACGCCCGGCGTATTTCGAGGTGAGCCCGAAGGTTTGCGCGTCTTGCGCGACAATTTCCGGAAAATTTTCGCGTTTGACCTTCAAGAATTCAATTAACGGCGCGTCCCAGTCATTCAAACGAATGTCAAAAATTCCGGTTGCCGAAGCCATCGAAACGCTTGTTTGCGATTCGCCGAATAATTTCAATGCGGTAAAATCGCTGAACGACAGCCATTTCTCGGTTTTTTCAAAGACTTTTGGCGTTTCATTTTTGAGCCAAAGGAGTTTTGCCGTCCAAAAACTAGAATGAAATCGCGCACCGGTTCGGTTGTGAACTTCCGATTCGTTTAAGTTTCCCCTTAAGACGGAAACGTATTTTTGGCTTCGCGTGTCGGCCCAGCCGAAAACCTTGGTCGTCGGTTTGCCGATCTTATCAATTCCGACCAAACTGTGCCAAAATGACGAAGTTGCGACCGTATAGATCTCGCCTTCGAGGTTTTCAGATTTCCTCAAAACATCGTCAATCGCCTTTTCGATTTGCCCGAACGCTTCCAATGCATCGATCTCTGCGCCGCCGTCGGCGGTCATTTTAAGCTGACGCTCATTTTTGACCATCGTGGCGGGCAAAACATTGCCGGACAAATCATAGAGTGCGGCGCGAACGCTCGAAGTTCCAATGTCTAAGGCTAAAATAAATGATATTTTCAAGGTTTTATTTTTAAAATAAGTTTAATCGAAAATTAACATTAAGAAAAATCGGTTTTTAAATAGTTTTCTCTTTGCAACCAGGACGCTTTGAGTTATCATAAACGGCAAAACTTGCCGTTTTTTTGTGTCTTACAAAGTAAGGAGAAACGAAACTTAATGAAAAATTGTCAAATATGTGGTAATCAAAACTCGGATGATATGCGGTTTTGTTTGAATTGCGGCAAACCGCTGCCCGATGCGCCGATGGTTTTTAATTTGCAGGACAGCGGCTCGCAAGGCGGACAACCGAGCAGTCCGGGAACCAATCCGTACGGCAAAAGTATGGAAACGCAATTCGGAAAGCCCGCCACTTTTCAGCAACCGCTGCCAAATTATTCGATGGTTCCGCCACCCAAATCAGGCGGCAGCAATAAAAAAATATTTATCGCGGTCGGCGGCGTGGTTGCTTTGTTTTTATTGATATTGGTCGCCGGTGCGGCGATTGTCGGCTATAATGTGATTTGGAAGAAAAAAGAGGTTGTTTCGACATCGCCGACACCGACAACTTCGCCGTCTGCCAGCCCATCATCGTCAAAATCGGCATCGCCGACGCCGAAATCGACAGATTCGCCCAAATCAACATCAACCAACTTTGATAATGTAAAAGTTACGTTCAAAAAAGTTTGGGTTGATTATAACAAAACCGAGGCTGGTGAACTCGGAATGTGGATTCATCTCAAATTTGAAATTACAAAGATGAAAGACGTCGATTCATATGCGATTGTTTATTTCCAAACATCGGACGGCACCGGTTTAAGCAACGGCACCGGAGAATATCAGTCGAAAGATGGCTATGTTGCGGTGAAAAAGGCATTAAAACCGGGCTTTGACCCGACGGTTTACGAAGATTTACAACTTTTTATGCCTTATGCCAAGTTGAATCTCTCACAAGGTAAATACAATCTGAAAATGGATATAGATCTCGCGGACGATAACGAAGATATGATCAAACATATGGCGTTCAATGAATTCAAATACGAGAAAAACTAGTTTTTTCTGAAATCTAAAAAGGAGTGAAATAGCATAAAACTATTTCACTCCTTTTTTTTAAGTACCGAGAATTTTCTTAAACCACCAACGCAGACCAACAAAAAGAAAACGATAATCTTTGAAAAATTCGGGCGGTTTGCCTTCAAAATAATGCCCGATAAATTGCAAAACCCAACCGAGGACAAATAGATACAAAGAAGTCCGCCACATTCCTGCGACGAACAAACACAAAGGAATCAGCAAGATCGCCACCGCAATCATCGGAATACCGATCGTATGCGTCAGTTTATTAACGGGATGCTGATGCGATTCTGCATATTCTTCGATCCATTCGTCCCAGCTTTTTCCGCCCATCATAAAATTTCTTCTCCTTTCGACCGCGATTTTACTACCAATTATGTTTTTTTACAAAGACTTTCGCTCGCAGATCAGTTTCTAATTCAATTGTTTCCTGCAACTCAAATTCATCTAAAAAATCTGCCGGCATAAAAGCATCGGCATCTTCGACCGTCAAAGCAATCTCTGTGACGATCCATTTTTCAATGACATCTGCGAAATTTTCATAAGTTTTCGCACCGCCGATGATGAATAGATCGCCTTTCAGATAGGCAGCCAAAGCCAACACTTCCGGCTTGCTTCTAAGCAGTAAGACATTCGCACGATTTTCGAGATTTGCTTTGCTCGAAAGCACAATATTGAGGCGTTTCGGTAGCGGTTTGCCGATTGATTTCCAGGTGTGAAAACCCATCACGACGGCATTTCCGACCGTTGTTTCCTTAAAAAACTTCAAATCCGCCGGATAATGCCACGGCAGTTTGCCGTCTTTGCCGATGGCGAAGTTTTTTGCGATCGCGACGATTCCGATTATTGACATAGTTCGATTAGGGATGTCGGATTTCGAAGTTTTTGATCCGAGACATCAAAATTCAAAATCACAGAATAAGTTTTGCGCCTTTATAAACGGCAATATCTGAACCTTTCGCCAAAAGGATCGAATGCGGTTTTTGGTCGCGCAAAAAAGTGAATTGCTCGCCGTAAGTCTTGCCGAAATCAACATTTATTTCCGCATTTTTGACCGAAAAAAGTTCCCATTTCGGATGTTCGACCTTGTACTCATCCGTTCTGCCGCCGCCGCGTTTGGTATAGCCCCAATAATGTTCGATGATAAATTCGCCGTGCGAACCTGCCGCCGGAACGCCCAGTTCTTCATCAATTTCGACCTTTATTTGATTCGCGGAATCGCCTTTTTGCCAAGTGTAGCTGACTTCCGTGTCGGTGCGCGTGTGGTTCATTCGCCAACATTCATAAGGTTCACCGTACAACCAATCGGCGACCAACGCAATTGCCAGACGCGGAACGATCTCCTTGACGAAAACAACACCGCGCCGCGTTTCTGTTTCGGTTTCGCGCTTGACATAAAAACGCAGATTCACCTCTTCAAAATTGATATGAAACGGAATCGG
>JANLTD010000174.1:0-1557 GCA_031362765.1 Acidobacteriota bacterium
CGTCAAATCCGATCTCGGGAATGACGGTTGCGACACTTTTAATAACCTGTCTGGTCTTTCTGCTTTTGGGCTGGACGGCACCGAATCCGTATTTCGTGACCGCGCTCTCGATCGGCGGCATCGTCTGCATCGCGGCATCAAACGGCGGAACGACTTCGCAGGATTTGAAAACCGGCTTTCTCGTTGGCGGAACTCCCCGAAGACAGCAGGTTGCGATACTGCTCGGCGCGCTGGCTTCCGCGCTTGTGCTTGGTCCGATTCTTCTTCTTTTGAACGATAACGGCACGGTTTATGCGACACCCGTAACTTTTTCAAAGGTCGAAAAAGAGGTCAAGGTTGATGGTTCGCGGCTTGTGCCTTACACGGGCGAAGACAAACCGCCGACGACGGGCAATTTCCTTCTTTTAGAAAACAAGGTTCCGACAGGCGAAAAGAAACCCGAAATTAAAGATTTGGGGCCGGGCAAATATCTGGTTGATTCAACGGGACTGGTCAAACTCAAAATCGAGGAAAATTTCCCGAAAGGCGCACGTCTGCCGGCCGAAGCAGAAGTCGGTCCGGCTGAAAAGTTGTCCGGAACACAGGGCGAAGCTGACAAAAATCCTTATCGCGGCTGGCATAAAACCGACAACGCGGGCGGTATTCCCGCCGGAAAATATCTGGTTGATATGTCGGGCGAGATCAAATACCTTGTTGATCCGGGCATCAACGGCAAATTAACGGCACGTCCCGATCTGTCGGACGCGCCGAAATACGATGCGCCGAAAGCAACTTTGATGAGCTATATCATCAAAGGTATCTTGAGTCAGGAATTGCCGTGGGGTTTGGTTTTGATCGGCGCGATGATCGCGTTCGTGCTCGAACTGACGGGCGCACCGGCGCTTGCCTTTGCGGTCGGGCTGTATTTGCCGCTCGCGACGAGCGCACCGATCTTTGTCGGCGGAATTGTTCGTTGGGCGGTTGATATTTATCTCAAACGTAAATTCGCGGCGCAAAATATGGACGAAGCCGAAATTATCGCCGAAACCGATAAATCAAATGGTGTTTTGCTCGCTTCGGGTTATATCGCGGGTGCGGCAATTGCCGGAATTCTAATCGCGATCTTCGCTGTCGTGCCGTTTCTCAAGAATTTGCAGGACAGTTCGAAGACCTGGGCGGAAGCGAGTAATCCGTTTTTCGCGGGACATAATGCCGATTGGTTGGGGATGATTCCATTCCTGATCCTGGCGGTCGTGCTTTACTTTGTCGGGCGCGATATGCTTCTGACAGGTAAAAAATCAGATTGAGATCGTTAGAGAAAATTTGTAACTGATGAGCTTTTTGGTCTTTGGTTTTTGGTTTTATTCAATGGAAACTCATTGATTTTCTACTTGGATTTCGAAAAAATCGGCGGGTTTGGTGAGAAGTTCAACACCAATCTGCAATTTCTTTCAAAGACCAAAAATCAAAAACCAAAGACCTAAACAATTAGGAAAATCTAGCAATAAAAGCCGTTTTGCCCTATACTTCGCAAAACGGCTTTTTTTTATCTGAAAGCAAAATTTTTTTAGATTTGGA
>JANLTD010000374.1:0-3065 GCA_031362765.1 Acidobacteriota bacterium
GTTAAATAATTGAAATTTCTTGTGCAAATTGCGAAAATTATTGAAATTCAGCCCTAATTAGACCTCTTTTCAAACAGGCGTTCTATTTATAACGCTAAATTTTCACATCAGAGAGGTTTCGGCTAAATGATTGTTTTAACAGGTAATACAACGATGCTTTATTGTCCGAAGTGCCGCCGCACTTACGAAGTAGGAACACAAAGATTCTGTGATAATGATGGCGGAAGACTGCTTCCCGCACCTTCGGCGCAAAAGGCGAATTCACAAGCCAACGGAGTTTTTTCCAATCTTTTAGGGAAGATTTCGCCGAATGATACGGACAACAAAATCAATCCGGCTCCGCGTTTTGTTCCGTTAAATAGAACCGAGGAATCCAACAAAAAACTGACATCTTTCCCGTCAGCCGGCCGGATTTTCCAATCCGAACAGTTTCTGCATCCCAAAATTCAACAATTAACCGAATTTGAGGATTCGATCCTTGAACTTGATCCATTGCCGAAAGCTGAAGAAGAAGAAATTCTCGAACTTGAAATAGAAAATAAACCTGGCGAACCAAAGATCGCACCGCAGAGCTTTACCGAAACGAAGATCGAAGAGCAAAAGCCTTTGCCGCGAATCATAAACCCGCGCGAAATTCCGTCGGGAACGGCTCACGTCGGCGACCGCCGAACCAATCCGGCCGGCCGAACGGCTCTTAGTTGGGAAAATACCGACGCGCTGCTCGGGCAATCCGTTAAAGGCCGTTACCAGATCACCGAAAAACTCGAAGATGATGACGGAGAAAGTTTGATCTTTCTCGCCGAAGACAAAATTCTTGTCGGTAATAAGGTCATCGTGCGTGTCTTTATGAACGAACGGTTGGGCGAAAACGATTTTGAAGAAAAGATCTTTGCGGAAGAAAGAGTTTCCCTTGCGCATCTCAACCATCCGAACATTGCCGGATTTTTTGATTCCGGTGAATTGCCCGAAGGCAATGAATTTATCGTCAGCGAATTTATTGAGGGTAAATCGCTCGCCGAAATGCTTGGGCAAGCCGGACAGTTTAATTCGCTGCGAACGGCGCGAATTATTCGCCAGACTTCGTATGCCTTGAGCGAAGCGCATCAAAACGGCATTCTGCATCGCAATCTTACACCCGAAAATATCTTTTTGACCGTTTCCGAAGCCGGCATCGAACAAGTTAAGTTAATGAATTTCGGCGTCTCGCACGGCGAAATCACGGACACCAATCTGGCTTACAAAGCGCCGGAAGAAATCGACGGCGATATTTCGACCTTTGCGAGTGATATTTATGCTTTGGCGGTGATCGCCTATCAAATGCTGACACAGCGTCTTCCGTTTACGACCGATTCTGAAAGTGCTTTGCTAAAAGCGCAGAAAGTCGGGTTAATGCTTCCGCCAACAAGCCTGCGGCTAGATATTCAGCCGCTGACCGACAAAATCATCGAAAAAGCTCTGGCTTTTAATCAATCCGAACGCTATCCGAAGGCGCGTGATTTCGGCGACGCGTTTTTTAATGCGCTGACGACGGTTGCGCCATGGACAAAGGAAGAACCGGGCGTTGCCGAAAAACCGATTGGTGCCGAGATCGCGGGACAAAAGGAATTTATTGTTGTCCCGGCAATTAATCAACCGGACGCTTTTGTAGAAGAATATCCGATCACCGCAGATATTCACATTACGCCGAAAGAGGGTATTGAGGATGAAAATAAGGAAATCGCCGGGATCAAATCAACTGAGCCCTTAGCCTGGGAAAAACGCTCGCCGGAATTGCCGCAAACTGGAAGTTCGATGCGCGGTTGGTTGGCAATTTTGGGTGTAGTTGTTTTTTTGCTGATGATTTGGGGCGTTTCAAGACTTTTCTTAAATCGTTCGAATCAAAATGAAACAAGTCAAAATCAGACAAACCCGACCGCCGATACGCCGGTCACGCCGATTCCGCCGAATAATTCGTTGACATCGGGCGAACCCGATATTGCGCCCGAACCGCGAGCGTTAAAACAACCTGAGAATTATCTGCGTTTTCAAAATAGCAGAGAAAAAGTAAAAGGCGATCTGGCGAAACATTTTCTCGGGTTTGATATTTTTTACCCTGGGAGTTGGACAAAAGCGGAAGCACCGACCGCCGACACAGCAACCAATTTTCTGGACGTTAAGCGTTCCGCGAATGGTTTTCCGGTCGAGCAAATACTGATCACGCATTATGAAAGCCGCGGAATGATGACCTTGGATATACCGAACTTTCCGAAGCTTGTCGAAAAATCAAACGCTGATCTAAAAAAGAATCTCGGCGATAATTACAAAGTTATTTCAAAAGGTGCGGCGACAATTCAAAATGGTCGCTGGAAAGTTTATGAGGTCAAGTTTCAAAGCTGGGGATTGAATGAAAAAGGCGACAAAATTATGATTTGGGGAAGGCGTTTGTGGCTTCCGGTTCAACGTTCCGGAGAACAAAACGGTTTTGTCATCACGCTGCTGGCAAGTTCGCTCTCCGACAAAGTGAAAGGCGTCAATGATGTCGGAACAAAAGGCGAGCTGGCAGATGTTTTGGAATCTTTCGAACCCGAACAGTATTAAGCAGGTAAGGAACGTGTAAATAATAAGTTATAACGATATAAATAAAAAACTAGCGGTTCAGAGTCGGGCTACTGCCCGACTTTCGCGAATCGTGGGGCGGTAGCCCGACTCTGAACCAACAAGGATTGTTATAAGTTATTATTTACACTTTCCTAAGCAGAAGTTTTGCGACTTTATGAAATGCTTTGAGCCCCGTCTTTAGACGGCTAACCGCCAGCTAAGCGTGGCGGTTTTCAAAGTGCGTTCCGCGTTTGGACTCTGAACGAAGACCAAAATGTCGCAAAACTTCTGCTCACTTGCTTAGTTTGTTTTACCTTTAGCTTTATCACCTTGGAATCCGTTTCAACGGTCGTATCATTTTATACCTGCTTCAAATGCGGCAGAAACCTGTTCTACTTTTTGGTGAACGGCGTTTTGCAAATTTCCCGGGATCTCAGCCATTGCGGTCGTCGTTGAATTTACTTTTTGTCTGGCTGAATCATAGATTT
>JANLTD010000382.1:0-5783 GCA_031362765.1 Acidobacteriota bacterium
AAATTTGTCGCGGCCGCCGACAACCGATTGGGACCCGTACTAAAAGCATACAGCGTATTGTTCACGTTCTGCACATTGGCTCGGTTGAAAAGGTTAAAACCTTCTGCAAAAAGCGACAAGCGAGCGCGTTCGCCGAAACGAATAACTCTGCCGACGCGCAGATCAACGATCCACGTCGCCGGAGTCGAAAACTGATTGCGTTTTGTTCCCGGAACGCGGTCGGTCGAAGTGATTCCGTCGCCGTTCGGATCGCCCGAAACCAGCGCGGAATAGGCAAAGCCCGATTGCGCCGTGAAAATTCCCGTAAAAATATAATCGCTCAAAAGCGCGCGAACGATCTTGTTTTCGCTGTATTTGAAAGTTCCCGTTTCATAAACCGGACTGAAGATAAAACGATGCCGCACGTCCAGATCCGAACGCCCGTATTCGCCCGTCAGATCGAATTGATTTTCGGCGATCTTCGCATCGTCGCCGCCGCCCGGCACGACCGAAGTCTGGTCGGGTTTGTTGTCTTTCGCGTTTGAAAACGTGTAGTTCGTATTAAACTGCCAGCGATTTGCAAGCCGCCGGTTGAATTCAAACGTCAAAGCCTGATAGAAAGATTTCGCCGTGCTTTCAAACAAGCTGATGCGTTGGAAAGTCGTGATCGGACGCGGATTTGAAAATCTTTGAAAGGTAAAAGATTCACCGCTCGGCGTAGCGGCGACAGTCGCAACCGGCGCGCTCAAATTCGCGTTGCGCGTTCTTGTCAGATCCCGTCCGCGAAACAGAGTGTATTGCACCGAAAAAGTCGTATTTTTGAAAACTTCGCGTTCAAACTGCAAGCGTGCCTGATGCGTGAACGGCTGTCTGTAGTTTGGGTTAAAGAGATAAAGATTCGGCGTCACGGCCGCGACACTGGTCGGAACGGTTGTGAAGACATTCGGATATGTCGGACAAGTTCCGGGCGGTGCCGTCGCGCAGTTGATGTCGATCGCGATCACCTGAATGCCGTTTTGCGAATGCGCCGTGCCGGTCATAATGGCCGTCGTGCGGGCAAAAAACATTCCGTAACCGCCGCGCAGAACCGTTTTATCATTAAAGGCGTAGCTGATTCCGAAACGCGGAGCGAGATTGTTTTTGTCTTTCGGCTGAAAGCTCGTGTCAAATCCGGCGGCGATCAGCGCAGCGTTCGGATTTTTGATCGGCGGTTTGGCAATCACTTGATAATCGTAACGCACCCCGAGATTGATCGTCACTTTCGGCGAAACGCGCCAATCGTCCTGGACGAAAAATCCATATTCCGAGTTGTTCGGTTTGGTCGTTCCGCCGGTCGTCCCCGCGCCCGCAAAACTCTGGCGATAGCGCGAAGGAGTTCCCGCCGCTAAATTCGCATAACTTGTAAAGGTGTAAGAACCGCCGAAAAGTCCGGGGAAAAAGTTGAAAATTCTATCAAACAATAAATCAACGCCATACTTAAAGGTGTGATTTCCCATCAGGACAGTTTGATTATTGATAAATTGATAGCGCGTAATGGTCGTTTCGCGCGGACTGAAATTGTTGCGCCCGAAACTGAAAGTTCCGTCGTTGATGCCGCCGGCGTTTGCCGTCACCGAAACTTCCGGCGCGTTGGAATTTGCCAGGCCCGGCTCTTTGTCTCGTGAATACTGAAAGCGAAATTCGTTGATCCAGGTCGGGGTGATCGTATGCGTCCAGTTTGAGGTCAGTGCCGATGTTTTGACATTGCTGTTGCCGGTGTGTTCTTCGGCCGACAAAGTCCCGGAGTTTTCGAGATTCGTACCCGTAAAATTCTGTTGATTAAACCGCACCCAAACCTGATTTTTTTCGTTGATATTGAAATCGAACTTGGCCAGAAACGTATCCTGTTTGCGGTCAATATTGTAGGAAGCAACTTTCGGTCCGAGCAGTGTTTGAATACTCGCCGGAGCAAACGCCAACGAGCGGACGACGACCGGATTCGGTAAATTAGAGCGTTGACCTTCGTACGCGCCGAAGAAAAAGATCTTGTCTTTTTTGATCGGACCGCCGATCGTTCCGCCGAATTGATTGATCTGTCCGGCGGGGCGCGAACGTCCGGCGGCAACCAATACAGGACTTCGCGCGTTGAGCGATTCATCGCGGAAATATTCAAACGCGCTGCCGGTCAAACGATTCGTTCCTGATTTGGTAACGACATTGATGACCGCTCCGGCGGCGCGTCCGAATTCCGCCGAAAAACCGTTTTGGTTGACCTGAAACTCTTTGACCGTATCAATCGAAAACTGCGACGGCGCGCGTCCCGAACCAATCCGTCCCGAAGATTGTCCGAAGAATGTGTTGTCCGAGCTCGTACCGTCGATCTGAATACTGTTGAGCGTTCCTTTCTGACCGCCGACCGCCAGATCACCCGAACGGGTCGGGTCGCGGACGATGCCCGGCGTCAGTGTCGCAAAGTCTAAAAAGTTGCGCCCGTTGGTCGGCAGATTGAGCACGCGGCGTTCGTCAACCGTCGAAGAGATCGAAGTCCGCGTCGTTTCAACCGTCGCGCCTTCGGCCTGGACGTCAACAACGGTCGTCCCGTTGCCGACGCTCAAAGTAATTTCGAGCGATGTCCGGCCGCCGACCGTCACAATCACATTGTCATATGTCGCGGGTTGAAACCCCGACGCGGCTTTCGCTTCGACCTTGTATCTGCCCGGCGGCAGCAGCACGAAAACAAAATTGCCTTCCGCATCTGCCATTCCGGTTTTGCCGAATCCGTTGTCTTTATTGGTCGCCGAAACATTGACGTTCGGAATGGCGGCGCCGTTCGGGTCAAGCACGCGGCCTTCGATGTTGCCTGTCGTGGCCTGCGATTGCGCCAATGCGCTTGCTGCAAGCATTAATATTCCGATAATAATTGATAATGATTTTCTCATACTATTTAAGTCCTTAATGGGAGTTAATTCTAAAATGTCTTGAAATTAACTTGAAATAATATGATATGTTGAGCGATAGAGCAAGAATAGATGTTACAAGTCCGTTAATTTTTTATTACGTTTTGTCGCCTTCGATCCAAACCTCACCGTCTCGAAAGACTTCTTTTTTCCAGATCGGGACGGTGCGTTTGAGTTCTTTGATGAGCCATTCGCACGCCTCGAAAGCGGCGCGGCGATGCGGCGCGGCGACTGAAATAACAACGCTTGTTTCACCGATCTCAAGCCTTCCAAGGCGATGGACGATGCCGACACATTCGATCTCAAATTTCTCGTGCGCCTGTCCGATCAGCTTTTCCATTTCTTTGAGCGCCATCGGTTGATAGGCTTCATAAACGAGATATTCGGTTTCTCTTTCCTTTGTAAATTGCCGCACAAATCCGTCGAGCGTGACGATCGCGCCGCAGCTCGCGGGAACAACTCGCCGCGCAATTTCGCCGACATCAAGCGGTTCGTTGATGATTTCGTAAAAATCATTTCGATTTCGGATTTCGGATTTCGGATTTCGGATTGTTTCCTCAGACATTCGTTTTTTTTCTAGCCGCCGCTGACAGCCGTAAAGACCGCCAATTCATCGCCGTTTTTGATAGTTTCGTCGCCCTTTGAGTATTCCTGATTGATTGCAAAAAGAAGTTTGTGGCGCGCGAGCTGCGGAAACTTCTTGACGATTTCGCCAAACGCATCGGCAGCTTTCGCGGCGGCGGGAAAATTGATTTCCAATTCTCTTTCGCCGACCGCATCAGCTGTCGCGCCGAAAAATAATACTGAAACTCTCATAATTCTAAAGTTTTGAGTTCCGCCTTCAGGCGGTTAACGCTGCTCATCGGTCAATCTAACAGGCAAACGAAAGCCGCCTGAAGGCACGACTCAGAACTAATCCTTCCGCAATTCACGCTTGAGGATCTTGCCCGTCGCGCCGATCGGCAACGCGTCGCAGAATTCGACGAGGCGCGGATATTTGTTCGCCGCAAACTGCTCGCGGCACCACGCGATAAACTCTTCTTCGGCTAATTCCACATCCTTTTTCAGTACGACGTAGGCTTTAACTTCTTCACCCATTTTTTCGTGCGGAACGCCGATCACGGCAACCAGCGAAATGGCGTGGTGCGTGATAATTACTTCTTCGAGCTCACGCGGATAAACGTTGTAGCCGCCGCGCAGGATCATATCTTTTTTGCGGTCAACGATCGAAAGATAGCCTTCTTCGTCCATAATGCCGATGTCGCCCGAATGAAACCAGCCGCCGCGAAAGGCTTCGGCGGTCGCTTCGGGACGTTTGTAATAACCTTTCATGACATTGCTGCCGCGAATCACGATCTCGCCGCGTTCTCCCTGTGCAACTTCGTTGTCGTCATCGTCAACGCATTTGACCTCGACGCCCATGATCGGCTGCCCGACCGATCCCGCTTTTGACGGACGCTCGAAATGATTAAAGGTCGCCAGCGGCGAAGTTTCCGACAATCCGTAGCCTTCCAGAACGCGAACACCGAATGTACTCTCGAACTCCTTCATCACCTCGACCGGCATCGGTGCGCCGCCCGACGTACAAACCTTTAAAAACTTTGAAACGCGGGTCACATCAAAACCCGTTTCTTCCGCGTATTTGAGAATCGCCCAATACATCGTCGGCACGCCGACCCAGAAGCTAACTTCCTCGCGTTCAATTGTTTCGAGCGTCATTTGCGGATCGAAACGCGGAAGCAAAACAACGCGGTTTCCGGCATACATCGCCGTATTCATCTGGACATTTTGCCCGGTCGTATGAAAGAGCGGGAGCGTGATCAACCCGGTTTTCGGCTTGCCGTCGGTAAAATCCATCACCGGCAAATGAAGCAAATAGGTCGTTGCTGCGTTTGAATAAATGTTGAAATGGGTCAATTCCGCGCCTTTCGGCTGGCCGGTCGTGCCGGATGTGTAAAGGATCGCAGCGGTGTCATTCGATTTTGTCGGATAACTCTCAAAAGTCTCGGCTTTATCAAATGTCACCTGCGTTAAGGTTTTGTGTTCGGGCAAAGGGCTCGGCGCGGTCAGATCGGCCGTCATCACGATCAGATGTTCGCACGAATCAACCCGGTCAAAGCCTTCTTTGACGGCTTCGAGCAGCGGCAGTTCCGCCGAACCTTCAAATGTGAAAACGGCTTTTGCATCGGAATCGCGCAGGTGATATTCGACCTCGCGCCCTTTGAACAAAATGCACAAAGGCACGACGGCCGCGCCCGATTTCAAAATACCGTAATAAACTATCGGGAAAAACGGAAGATTCGGACACGCCAGCGCAACCTTATCGCCATAACCGATGCCCATTTCCGTCAAAGCATTCGCGACGCGGTTTGATAAGGCGTTGAGCTGCCCGTAGGTCAAACGCGTTTTGTTCCAGACGATCGCTTCCCTGTCGGGCGTCAGACCGGCGTAGTGCTCGATCATCGAAGCTAAATTTAATTTTGTTGCACTTTCCATTTTCAATATAATTGTATCTGATTAGGTTTTTGGTCTTTGGGTTTATTCGATGAAAAACCGTCGGCTTTCAATCAAGAATCCCCCAAATAAGCGGGCGTGGTGAAAGATTCAATACCAATTGGCAATTTCTTTCAAAAGACCAAGGACCTAAACAATTACCCATAATTTTTAAATTTCAAATAAGATCATTTTGTCGCAAATCGAATCTAACACGCGGATTCATTGCAGTAACGAATCCCGAAAAGGGTCAAAATAATCGCGACCGGCACAGCGATTCCGACAGCGATGGCGATCTTAGCGGTGGTCGAAAGATTATTGCGGCTCACATTTTTGACCTGCGCGTAATCAACTTTGGTTGTCGCGCCGGTTTTC
>JANLTD010000390.1:0-2446 GCA_031362765.1 Acidobacteriota bacterium
ACCTGGCAGGCATCAGGATATA
Organism: Acidobacteriota bacterium; assembly: GCA_031362765.1. Classification (GTDB taxonomy): domain Bacteria; phylum Acidobacteriota; class Blastocatellia; order Pyrinomonadales; family Pyrinomonadaceae; genus JAFDVJ01. The sequence goes on from JANLTD010000390.1 coordinate 23, forward strand.
GTTGTTCGGCTCGTTCTCTGGCTTTAACATCTTATTCGGCATCAGCAACTCATTTGTCGGCACGAGCGCAGGATTTGACAACTCGACGGGCAGCAGCAACTCGTTTTTCGGTCGTGGCGCGGGCGCAGGCAACACGACGGGCGATAACAATACCGTGATCGGCGATTCCGCCAACGTCGGCAGCGGCGGGTTGACGTTTGCCACTGCCATCGGCGCGGGTGCGCTTGTTTGGACCAGCAATACGGTTGTTCTCGGCACAACGTCGGATACCGTCGTCGCGCCGAATCTGCTGCGAGTCAACTCGCTCGGCGCGGCTGGCTCGACTAGTTTGTGCCGCAACGCTTTAAATCAAATTTCGACCTGCACAGCGGGAAATTTTACGAATTCGGGCGACGGTAAAAACAACGAACAGCTCAACGTCCTGCAACGGCAAAATCTGCAAATGCTCGAAGAGCTGAAAGCGCAGCAGGAGGAAAACGGCGCGCAAGCCGAACAAATCAAACAGCAGCGGACACAGTTACAGACGCAGCAAAAACTAATGGACGGTTTGCAAAAAATCGTCTGCACACAAAACCCGCGAGCGGAAGTTTGCAAGGAGCAAAAATAATGATGGAGAATTCGTTTAGACTTTTGGTAATTTGTGTTTTGATTTTGATTGCTTTGCCAAACATATTTGCCCAATCGGGCGGCACGTATCAAATCACGCAGTCGGTTTTGTCTTCGGGTGAAAAGAGTGTGGGCGGTGCGTATTCTGTTGAAAATACGAGCGGACAGCCGATTGCCGGCGGATTTGTTCAAGGTTCGCCATATTCGCTTTACAGCGGGTTCTGGACACCGCCAACTTTTGCACCAACTGCGGCAAACGTCAGCATCAGCGGATGTGTCACCACTGCCAACGGGCAAGGCATCCGCAATGTACAGATTATTTTGACCGATTCACTCGGCACGATCCGTAACGCTCAAACCGTCACTTTTGGCTTTTACCGGTTCGCGGATGTCCGCGCCGGCGAAAGTTATGTACTGACAATTCTGAGCAAGCGTTATCTTTTCAGCAACCCGACACGGGTATTAAATGTTCAGGAGGAACTGACCGATGTTAATTTCGTCGCCGATAATTAATTTCCATTGTCAGTTTAGCGGACGCGACAGACCGTGTTTCCGCCAAATCATTTTCAGTCATTCTTCGGTCGGTTTTATGCCGCCGATGCTTTTATCAAATAATTAAGGAGTTCAAAAAATATGCTTAAAAATACAAAATTCATCTTTATTATCAGTCTGATCCTACTCGTTTCGGCGGGCGTGGCTTTCGGACAATCGAACCGTGCCTATGTCGCCGAAAGCGGCAATGACTCTAATCTATGCACGACGGTTGCGCCGTGCCGGACGATCGTTCACGCGTTGAGCGTGGTCAACCCGGGCGGCGAAGTCGTTATTACGGAAAGCGGCGAATACGACCAATTTTTCGTCAATAAATCGGTGACTGTCGGCGCGGCGCCCGGAATCAATGCCAAGATATTTACGACCGGCGGTTACGGCGCCATTATTGTCGGAGCACTGGCGGCTGATTCGGTCACAATCCGCAATCTAAATTTCCAAGGTCCAGGTGCCGAGGTTAATTCAAGCGGAATTTCTAATCTCAGTGCGGGCACAGTCTTTATAGACAATTGCGTTCTTACAAAATTCAGCAACGCCATTAACTGGAGTGGCGTTGCCGGACAGATTTTCGTTTACGACACGACGATTCGCCAATCGCTGTTCGGCATCGGTGTTTTTGCGCCGACCGAAGGACTGGTCAAAGCCACGATTGACAATTGCAGGATAGAAATGAACGACACCGGAATTTCGATCACGTCCAAAGTTACGGCGACGATCAGCAATACAATCGCGAGCAACAACACGAGCCGCGCCGTCAGCCTGCGCTCAACCATCGCGGGGATGCGCACCGAAGCGACGATCGATAATTGTATTTTCAATAATAATACGGTCGGCTTGCTCGTCACCGGTTCGATCGGCGTTTCGACGGCCCGTCTGTCACGCACGACGATCAATAACAATCAGCTCGCCGGCGTTTCGGTCAGTGCCGGAAATATCGTTTATTCGCTCCAAAACAACGCGATCACTGGCAATTTTCCCGATGTCAGCGGAATTCTGACGCCTTTGAATTTGAAATGATCAAGCCGGAAGGGCGAAAGTTTTTAATTGAAATTTTCGCCCTTCATTTTGCCGCCTTCCAAATTGAAATTCATCAAAACTTCGTCAAGACCAACCATTTCCATTTTCAACACTCCAAATTATTGCATTTCGGATTTAGTGACAAGTCAAAAAATCGTGTAAAATCTCAAGCAAATATTGGAGAGCGAATCGGTAAGTTTCCTTTTTTGCAAATCACTATTGCTTTTTACCATTTACGACTATGACAAATTC
>JANLTD010000399.1:0-1572 GCA_031362765.1 Acidobacteriota bacterium
CTTAAAGTTCTCGATTACAGCGAGAATAACTTATCACTGACGCATTACAGTTTGTTAGTATTACTTTTATGAAAACGTTTTTGCTCAAAAATTGCGCGGCGGTTTTGCCGAATAAGACGCTTGAACGCGCGTTCGTGTTGATCGAAAACGGCGTGATCGCCGATATTTCAGCTAGTGAATTGGCCGCCGATGAAATCATTGATCTCGAAGGTCAAACGCTTTTCGCCGGATTTATCGACGTCCATAATCACGGTGCGGTCGGCGTTGATGTCAACGAAGCGAACGCTGAAGATCTGCAATCGGTCGGCAAATTTCTTGCCAAAAACGGCGTCACGGCGTGGCTGCCGACATTCGTGCCCGATTCGGACGAAACTTATCAAAAAGTAATCGGTGCAATTGAGGAAGTCATCAAAATTCAAAATGATCTGCCGCTCGCCCAAATCGTCGGCGTGCATTACGAAGGCGTTTTTGCAAACACTGAGATGTGCGGCGCGCTCCGTCCGGAGTATTTCAAAACCTTCAGTGGTGATGAATTAGACGCTTTGCCGACGCTTGTCAAAGGCGCTCATTTGACGACATTTGCGCCTGAGATCGAAGGCGGAATTGAACTTGTCAAAGAATTGAGAAAACAAAACTGGATTCCTTCGATCGGGCATACAAAGGCTGATCTCGAAACATTGGAAAAGGCCTTTGAAGCAGGTGCGCGGCACGTTACGCATCTTTTTAATGCAATGACGGGCGTTCATCATCGCGAAGTAGGTGTCGCGGGTTGGGCTCTGACAAAAGACGAAATTTCCTGCGAAATAATCGCTGACGGCATTCACGTTCATCCGCGAATGCTGGAATTCGCCGAAAAGAACAAGCCTTCCGATAAATTACTCCTCGTTAGCGATTCGGTGGCGCCGACGGGCTTGGGCGACGGTCAATTTCAGCTTTGGGGCGAAAATATTTCCGTCAAAAACGGCCGAACGCAAAACGAACGGGGAAGCATTGCGGGCAGCGTCATCACTTTGCGGGATGCCGCCAAAATGTATCTCTCACTCGGAGTCGCGCCCACGCAAGTGTCAAAAATGGCGAGCGCAAATCCGGCGCGATTGCTTGGTCTGGAAAGTTCGCACGGCACAATCGAGGTTGGAAAACGCGCCGATTTGGTTACGCTTGACGAACAGGGAAATGTCAGGTTGACCATTATCGGCGGACGGGTTGTTGCAGAAGAGGAGAAAAGGAGATGAGGAGATGAGGAGAAAAGGAAATAATTCGTTTAGTTAAAAATGCTAATCTAAAATTTCGTTTTCCTGATTATTCAAACTGCTCCTTTCCTCCTCTTCCCCTTTTCTCCCCTTCTCCTTTTCTCCTTCTCTCCTCTTCTTCTTTCGTGTGACAAGAAAAACACCCGCGAAAACGAGCATCGCCGAGATCAAAAGCCGGACACTAAAATGTTCGCCAAGAAAAAGAACGGCGGCTGAAAAACCCATCAGTGGTTGCAGATAAATATAAACCGCAACGACCGAAGGTTCGACTCGCGACAATGCCCACGCGTTCCAAAAATATGCCAGAATCGTCGGAAAGATC
>JANLTD010000430.1:0-3837 GCA_031362765.1 Acidobacteriota bacterium
TTCCAAAACCCGTGCATAACCGCCGCGCACGTAGCCGAACATTTCGCGTTTTAATCCCGAATTGCGCGCCGCATACATCCGCTGGATCGTCGACCAGATAAACGCGGCGGAAGTTTCCTTGTAAGCCTCGCCCAATTTTGCTTTGAGCAGCGGTTTCCACATCTTTTCAAACGTCCGCTTGCCCGAAAGTCTGACAAGCCAATCTTCGACCAAGATCTTCTCCAATGCTTTCCAGTCTTTGACGCGTGAAGCGTAAAAAATCGTGCCGCCAAGACGAAACTTAGAGATTAAATCAAGCGGCGGAAACTTCAAAAACTCCAATGTGTTCGACATCGAAACGAGTTTGCCGTCGGTATAAAATCCGGTTTTCGTTTCAACCCATTCAAATTCGTCTTTTAGCCCGATTTCTTCAACGATTTTGCGCGTAAAAGAATCCGAAAGGAGCGTCACATGATAATGTTTGTCCCAAACGACATCGCCGATCTGCCACGCGCACGCGAGTCCGCCGATCTCGGCGGCAGATTCATAAACGGTCACTTGATTGCCCGCCTCGCTCAGACGCAAAGCAAGCGTCAAACCGAGAAAACCGCTACCGATGATGGCGATATTTTTAGACATTAATTATTTTTGAAAATATATTTGTATTCACCCGAATAATCTTTGAAAGCAGGATAATTATCCTCAGTGATTTGCTTTTCTTCAATTGGGTTATCGTTAGCAAATTTAATTGTGTAATAAACTAAATCCTGTCCATCTTCAGAAATTTCACCTTCTGCTTCAAAAGGTTCTCGCCACTGTTTTCCACCCACATCCGAGCTCAAGCCCCAAACCATTTCACCGCTAATAAAAAATTTGTTTTGTGGTTTTCCAGATATTCTTTCGTTCATCATTCCGTCAATCCATCTTTTTCTACTTTCCCAATCAGAGAGACGTAACTGCCAAGATAAAAGTTGGCCGAAACCAAATCCTATTATATTTTCAGGATTGCCATTTTCACGTTGCAGAAATTCAAATATGATTTTTGCGATGGTCTTTTCAATGTGTTCAATTTCATCTTTTATGTCTTCTTCTGTCCATTTTTCACTTACTTCGCTATTTGTAACTTCATACTCCAAACCGCAAGTTGGACATTTTACGTCAAATTCGTCCGCGTCTTCGGCCGAAAACCGATGAAAAAGCTGTCCGCATTTGCAGACTGCGCCGATCGAACGTGCCGGTGCGCCTAAAACTAAATGAAAATCGGGAACGCTTTTTGTCACGATCGAACCCATTCCGACCATTGCCCAACGTCCGATCGTCAGATCGTTTCCAATTATGCAGCCTGCGCCGATTGTTGCGCCTTCTCTGACTAAAGTTGGCAGCGTATGTTCGTCAGGCTCGCTTGGGCGTAAACTCTTGAGATCGGGCATCGTCGCACGCGGGAAACGGTCGTTGGTAAATGTCGTTGAAGCGGAAATCATCACGCCGTCTTCTACGGTAACCGCCGCGCAGATATAAACCATCGCGTTGATCTTGACGCGATTGCCGATCTTTACGTCATACGCGATATAAGTTTTCTCGCCGACGATGCATTCTTCCCCGATGCACGCGCCGTGACGGATATGAACATTGTCCCAGACGCTTGTGCCTTCGCCGATTTTTACATTGTCTTCGATAATTGCCGTCGGATGAATTTTAGGCATAGTGTTTTTGCCCACGAAATACACGAAAGTCACGAAATAAAAATCAAAACATAAATTTTATTTCTTTTTTCGTATTTTTCGTGTGTTTCGTAGGCAGATGTTTCTTCTATTTCGCAGCCGATTCGCGGTTTTCAATGACTTTCTGCCACAGATTTTGATTCAGAGATTTATATGCCGCTTCGATCACTTCGACCGACGCAAGCGCGTCTTCGGGTTTCGTCAAAAGCTCTTCGCCGTTGACGATCGCGTTGCGGAAATTCTCTATTTTTGAACGAAATGCCTGCACTTTGTCATAACCGGTGCCGAAAATATTCCAGTCGGGCGATGAATTTAGTTTGTAACGCGATTCGCGCCAGCCGATATGCAGGGTGCCATTCGTGCCGTAAACGCTGATAAAATTTGGCAGTTCTTTATTGATTCCCCACGTCAGATCAACGCTTGCGACCACGCCGTTCGCGGTTTTCGCCAGGAGTTTGACGTTTTCGTCAACGCTTAAGCTTTGGGTTCCGCTTGTTTCAACTGCTAAGACTTCCGTGATTGTGCCTAAAAAATAGCGGATAATATCAACCGAATGCGTTCCGTTATCGATCAGAACGCCGCCGCCCGCGATGTCCTTGTTGCTGTTCCAACGCTTTGACATATCAACTTTCGCCGTGAACGCATTTTCAAACTGAACGATATCGCCAAGCACACCAGACGCGAGAATTGCTTTGGCTTTGACAACATCTTCGCAGTAACGAAACTTGGTCGCCATCGTGAAAACGACGCGCTTTTGTTCGGCCGTTTCGATCATCGCTTTGGCTTCTGCGACCGACAGACACAAAGGCTTTTCGCAAAGCACGTGAACGCCTTTCCGCATAAAAAACATTGCAATTTCGGGATGCGAATTCGGCGGCGTGGCGATGATCACGGCATCAATCTCCGAATTTTCGGCTAAAGTTTTGTAATCCGAAAAACTAGCCGCGCCGAATGGTTCGGCAAACGCTTTGGCTGAATCCTGATTGATGTCGGCGACCGCGACGATCTCGCAACAATTGCTTGTTTGAAACGCCTGCCCGTAAGTTTGGGCAATTCCGCCCGTTCCGATGAGTGCAAATTTGAGTTTCATAAGAATTTTTTGCCTACGAAACACACGAAAAGCACGAAAATAAAATACAAAATTATTTCTTTTTTTCGTATTTTTCGTGTCTTTCGAAGGCAAATAGTTTTATTTAATTTTCACAGTTTCAACCGCTTCACGGATCGAATCGGCTAAGAATTCAATGTGATGCGCTTCGTATTTTTCGTTGATCGGCAAAACCAGAACGTCGTGCAAGCCTTTGATCGTGCCCTGGAAATTGTCGTCGTTGTAATCAACCGCTTCCGGACGCGCCAGATTGAAGGGATAATGACTGTCGCCGAACGTATTCTGGTCACGAAAGATCATACATTTGTAGGCCGGTTTGACGACATAGCGCGGCGCACTCGCAACATCATAAACTTTTAATGCTTTAGCAAGTCCGACCGAACCGTCCGCGATCTTTGTGTCATCAACTCGCAAGCAAAACTTCCAATAGGTCATTGTCGAACCCGTCGCCGGTTTATAACTTTCGATACCGTCGATGTCCGCGATCAATTCATCGAGCAGTGCCGCCATTCTTTGACGCTGCGCGACGGAATGATCGAGTTTTTTCAGTTGTTCATAAGAAACGGCGGCTTGCAATTCGGTCATCCGGTAATTAAGCGACGCGAAATAATGGTCGGGATTCGGATCGCCGTAGCCCCAGGCTTTGTTGATGAACAGATACATCCGGCGCGCGATCTCGTCATCGTTGGTGACGACGATTCCGCCTTCGCCGGTCGTCATCTGTTTGCCTTGCTGGAAAGAAAACGCGCCGATTTTGCCGATCGTTCCGGCATATTGTCCGTCGCAGGTCGCCATAAACGATTGCGCGGTGTCTTCGATGACGGGAATTCCGCGCGAATCGGCGAGTTCCATGATCGCTTTCATCTCACACGGGTTTCCGAAAAGATGCGTGACGATGATCGCTTTTGTGCGTTCGCTCAAGACTTTTTCGATCGTCGCAGCCGTGACATTCAAAGTTTTCGGGTCAACATCCGCAAAAACCGGAATTGCGCCTTGAAAGATGATCGGTGTCAATGCGCCCATATCGGT
>JANLTD010000437.1:0-3971 GCA_031362765.1 Acidobacteriota bacterium
GCGTTCAAAACGCGGTTCGAGTTGTCCGGTGAACGGGCTGAAACCGTTGTAGTTGAAATTGTCGTTGTAGCCGACGTAAAACGCCGTTCCCGGATTCGGGTTCCAGCCAAACAGAAATTGTCCGCTGACGTTGCGTTGTAAGGTATCGTAATCGAGCCGCAGACGCGCATAAACGAATCTCGAAAACTGATAGGTCGAACGCATCGAAAAGATGTTCGTGTCATACGCGACTTCGCCGTTATCGTTGCGTTTCAGACGGCTTTTCGTGTAATCGAGCGAGAACCGCAGCGGGTCCGTCGGTTTATATTCAAAACCGACATTGGCATCAAATTGATAACCCGCGCCCGGATCGAGTCCCGGAGGATCGCCCGCCGTATTCGGATTTTGTCGGTATCTCGCCAGCCACGCCAAATAAGCGGGACTGACGCGGTCAAATTTTCCGCCGCCGCCAAAATCAAAATCAAACGCATTGATGATTGAACCGACAAAACCGTAAACGGACAATCGCTTATTGAAACTTTTATTGATGTTAAAGCTGAAATACGGTTGGGTCGCCGTGCGGTCGGCGGCACCGAAAAATGCGCCTTCCCGACCGATTGCCGGATTGCGTTTTGCACCGAATTCATCTTCGTAAATCTGCTCGCGCATAACTCCGGTTTCAGCATAAATAAACATATTTTTCTGAAATTCAAGCTGGAAATTCACGCCGCCAAATCCGTTTTGAAAACGTCCTTTCCAATCGTTGCTGAAACGACCGAATTGATTTGAACTAAAACGGATAAGTTTCGCTTTCGGGTTCGATTTAGTGCTGAAACGAGTTGCGCCGAAAACAGTATTGGTATTTGTGCGCCGCGTAAAACCGGCATCAGTGCGGTAATTACTTGAGCGTCCGGAGGCTTCAACAAAGTAGCCGAATTTTTCTTTCGTATAATCCAAACTCCACGAATAGCCGATGCCGTTTCCGGTTTTATAAGCGACGCGGTCGGTGTCGGAACTGTAAAAATTCTTTCGTGAATGAGTTCCCAAAACCTGAAACGTCATTACCGTCTTGTCATCGAGTTTGAATGTGCCGTCAAATCCGCCGACAAAGTTTCGGTTTTTAGGAAAGATCCGCGCCGTGCCGAAAAATCCGATGTTGTTGCTTTTACCGAAATCGCGTTTAACCCGAAGCACGCTAAATAACGCGTTTTTGTCAACAAATTCTTCAATCCCGCATCTGGTATTCGGATTGGTTCGCCGTCTTTCCTGACAAATCGCCAATTCCGTCCGCTCGTCTTCCGAATAATTTCCCGGCGCATTGTCCGACGCAACCAGAAATCCGAATGACGTTTTATCGATCTTGCCGGTTAATTTCGCCGCAAAATCGGGGTCAATGATGGTGCGTGAATAGAAAGGCTGAAGCGGCGACTCGAAAATGTCCTTTCCTTCGAGAAAGAACGGGCGTTTTTCCCGAAAGAAGATCGGAAAACGCTGGTTTGCCAAAATTACCGGCGCATCGGCTTCGATCTCGGCATAATCGGGGTTGACCGCCGCGTCGAGCGTAATGTTCGGCGTGATCGTATATTTTAGATTGACACCGATGTCCTTCTTTATCGGATCATTGACAAATTTTCCGGGATCTTGAACGCCGCCCGGATTAAAGATCGGATGATAACCGCCAAGCGGGAAAAACCCCGAACTCGGAATGGTGCGTTTGCGGCTGCCGGTTTCGGAAATTGTCACGCTCGGCACAATTTCCAATGTGCGTTCGGTTTTGATCTCATCGAGTCCGTTGATCTTGCCGTGTTTGATCAGGAATCCTGAAACGTTGCGGTCATCAGGCAGCCATTGATCAAATTCGTCGTTGAGCCGATCAATGTTACGGGCGACGTTAAAGCCCCACATTTTTCCTTTTCCCGAGGCGTAGCGCAAAGACTTGAATGGAATTTTGACTTCCACCGACCAGCCCCAATCTTCGATGACGCCTTTTGATTCCATCACGATGTCAACCGAAAAATCCGGGCCGTTGCCTTCGGTAAAAATTCCGTCCTGCTGAATGCCGAGCGGGTTAAAACCCAGCACATAGGCGCGGCGCTGATCATTGTAGGTATCGAGCCACATCCGCACATTGTCTTCGCCGAAAACCTCGTCGCGTTTGGCGATCGTCGCTCTGATCTTGTCCTTTTCGTCCCAACACTTAAAGGCGACGTAAAGATGCTTGGTGTCATACATCACCAAAACTTCGGTCGGTTTTGACGGCGCGATGTTATCGCCCGGATTGGTTTGATAAAAATCCTTGAAAACTGCGGCTTGTTTCCAAGCGTCTTCGTCAGGTTTGCCGTCAATCGTCGGCGGCGTTTCAATTTTGGGAATATTTATCGGGCGTAACTTTTCTGGTGGAACAACCACCTTTGATCTATTTGTCGGAGTTGTTTGTTTGGAACTTTCCGTGTCTTTCGAATCTACCAGGCTTGTCGTTTGTGCCGGAATATAAATTGTAAAAAATAGGACCGTTAAAAATGCGTATAGGGCTTTCATACATCACCTCTTTTTTTATGAATAGAAAATAAATATCGGGAATGATAAAAATGAAAAATTACTTTTCTTCTGACTAAAACGCGATATTGGTCAAAAGGTTTCAAGAATTAATTATGGAAAATGAACGTTTGTTGTAATTGTTTAGGTCTTTCGTCTTTGGTTTTTGGTTTTTGGTTTTTGGTTTTTGGTTTTTAGTAAAAATACCGAATTGGCGTTGAATCTCTCACTGATACGCTTATTTGACGGAAATTTTGATTGAAAATCATCAGGTTTCCATTGAAAAAACCAAAAACCAAAAGCCAAAGACCTAAACAGTTACAATAAATTGGGTCATGGCTTCGCCGTAAACTCCAAGACAAGTTACCGATCTTCCGAAACTATCGGTCTAATAAAGAGTTTCGTTATCAAGTCTGTTTTAGAATTTACGGAAAAGATCAGGTTTGCATCTAATATTCTGAACCGGATTCGAAAGTCGTTGGCAAATTAAAGTCCGGCTTTCAAGTCAGTCATACTGCGTATTAGGACTTGTCCGTCACCAAGTCTAAAATTGTAATTTGCGCTGCCGTTTCCGATTCGCCAAACCGAGGCTTCGTCTGACACATCAAGGGTTTTGATCCTTGATGGAGCAAGACCTTCAAGAATAACGGAATCGGTATTTGCACGGATAATTGCGGAGGCATCGTCAGGCAAAGTCAAAATAATATTGCCGTCGCCGGTCGTTGCAGTGATCTTTTGAAAATCGCCCTCGAGACTCGTTTCACCGTCCGCCGTTTCCGATTCGATCTCGCCGCTGAAACCGATGACGCGGATTCGGCCGTCGGTCGAAACAACTTTGAGTTTGCCGTCAACGTCGCGGACATTGATTGATTCGTCGGCACCTTGCAGATCAATGTCGCCAGAAACATTTTCCAAGCGGATCTCACGATCAGTGTGAATCCGCAGATTCGACTTTTTTGGCACAAATACCTCCACCCGAACGCGCTCGGAATCGCCGAAAAATTCCCGGTCGTCGGAATCTTTTCCGCCGTTAATGGTGATTTTCACTTCGGAATCGGAATGATCAACGGTGAATTCAAGCGGCTTTTGGTTACGTTTTTTCGAGATTCGGGTGATCGAATATTCAACTTCCTGTTTGTCCCAGCCGTGGACACTGACCGAGCAATTTTTGGCATCAACGATAACCTTCGGAGTGCCTTTAACAACAAAGGTCTGACTTTTCTTTTCGATGACGGGCGCGCCGACAAAGAAGTTTGCTTCCGCAATTCGCGCCATCGCTTCTTTCTGGCGTTTCATTCCTTCGTCAATTCTTGCCTGTATTTCGGCGGTGTTTATTTTGGCAAGCTCCGGTTGGATCCTTTCCATCTCCTTCTGCGCTTTTTCCATCTCCTTTCGAGATTTTTCCATCTCAACCGCCATGTCTTTTTGCGAGATCTTAACGGCTTTGTTGATGTCTT
>JANLTD010000444.1:0-3041 GCA_031362765.1 Acidobacteriota bacterium
GTCGCGGTGCCGGACAGCGCCTTCACCTATGCCGAGCCAAAAAAGCGCGAAAAAAAGTAGCCGTTCGCTACTTGTTCATCGCCGCGTCAGACGGGGCGCATTATTTCAACCGCGATTCTGCAAAAGCTGATCGAACAGCGCGAAGTTTTCAGCGAAATGATTCTGATGTTTCAACGCGAAGTCGTCGAGCGAATAATTGCCAAAGTCGGAAATAAGGAACGCGGCTTTTTAAGCGTCTTGACTGAGGCCTATTTGCAAACCGAAAAACTATTCGATGTTCCGCCAAAAGCGTTTCGCCCGTCGCCGAAAGTTTGGAGCGCGGTTATGCGTCTGATAACGAAGGACTGTGATGATATACTTTATCAAAACAAGGATTTGTTCCGGGAAATCGTTAGCGTGGGGTTTGCCCAAAAACGCAAGACGATTCTGAATAATCTTAAAAACGCACCGCCGGATTTGAAAGAAAGAATCGGCGATGCGGAAAGTCTATTGAGTAAAACTCAGATTGATTCTTCGCGCCGCGCCGAAACCTTAACTTTGGAAGAATGGGTCAAAATTTTAAGGGCTTCCATCAATTAAGCACTCAAGCAAAAATAAAATCTACAAAAGTTTTGCTCCGAAATGTCCAACAAACATCAGTTTGTCGCGCCTTTTGCACATAAAGCAACAAACGGAAGTTTGTTGGACATTTCGACACACTTCCTCACAACTGAAATGCTTAAACTTCGTTCTTTATTTCAACTGAAATTTCAGCTTTTACAGGGAATAATAAGGACGCAATAATTGACAGCAAAATCGTTCCCAAAATAATCAAAAGCGACCAAGTAATCGGGAAATGTCCGCCGTATAAGGGATTTAGCCAAACCATCTTTAAGCCGACAAAGACCAAAACGACAGCCAAACCATATTTTAGCAAGTGAAATTTATTGATGACTCCGGCCAGCATAAAATACATCGAACGAAGCCCCATAATTGCAAAAATATTTGATGTGAAAACAATTAGTGGTTCATCTGTGACGGCAAATATCGCCGGAACACTGTCAACGGCAAAGATAATATCGGTCGCTTCAAGAAACAAAAGCGCAATAAAAAGCGGCGTTGCGTGTCTGACACCGTCTTTCATGATAAAAAAGCTTTTGCCGTCAATTTCGTGTGTGACGGGCATAAATTTCTTGAAAATACGGATCAAAAAATTCTTTTCGGGTTCGATCTCATCGCTGTTTGTAAAAAACATCTTGATTCCGGTCAATATCAAAAATCCGCCGAAAATGTAGATGATCCAGTTAAACTGCATCAACGCCGAACCGAGCGCGATAAATATCGCACGAAAGATCAGCGCGCCCAAAATCCCGTAAAACAACACGCGATGCTTGTATTTGGCAGGAATGCCGAAATAACTGAAGACCAGCACGAAAACAAAAATATTGTCTATCGAAAGCGAATATTCGAGAATATAGCCGGTCAGGAATTCTAAGCCAAATTGCTTGCCGGTCTCAAATCCGAATTTAGCGGTCGCATATTGATAAAAAAGAAAGTTGAAAATAAGCGCGAGCGTCACCCAAACGATGCTCCAAATGGTCGCTTCTTTGAAAGAAACAACATGGGCTTTGCGGTTGAAAATGCCCAGATCAAGCGCGAGCATAAACAATACAAAAACTAAAAATCCGCCGTAAAACCACCAATAATCGGCAAAAGGGAATAATGTCATAAAAAGTTTCTCCGGAATTAATCAAATAAATTAAATTTTATTATTTCATCGAATAAGGAAATTTAAGACGGAAAATGCAATCTGAACGAGAGGCTATTAAATAGTGTCGGCAATTCATATAATATTTCAGCCAGAACTTCGCCGGGTGCTTCAAAAATGAATCCCAACAGAAATTGTAATAACGGTTCAACGATAGCTTCCATTTTGTATTTCTCCTTATTCTTTATATAATTGCTGCAAAAGAAAAGGACCTTCTGCAAGCAACAAAAATTGCTTTACAGAAGGTCTCGATACTTACCTGACGAACCGGATCTTCTTTTCGGAAAATCGTATTGACGAACTCATCAGACCAAAAAAGGCTATCTACTCCCCTTCAAAAACTTGTCCTAATTAGACTATAGAATCATTATTTTATTGTCAAGAATACTTTCCAAATATCTTCAGTTCATTATTAAAAAACCGAAAGCCAAGAATATGTTGATAGATGATAGTTTTAGAAAGAATCACGCGATTGTTTATCTTTCGCACATTATTTGAATAAGCCCTACTATTTTTTGTTAGCATTTTCTTCCTGAGAGCACGAGAGAGCACGAGGAACCCAGCTGTGTTATACTCTTCCCTTTGGTAATTAATCACAAGGCTAGGGAATTTATAGTGAAAAGAATAGAAATAATACCGCTTGGCGGAATCGGTGAATTCGGGATGAATTGTATGGGAATTCGCTATGACGATGAAATGATCATCGTTGATGCGGGAATGGGATTTCCCGAGGAAACGCCGTACGGAGTTGATATCTCAATTCCCAATTTCGACTTTCTGGACGAATTCCGCGACAATCTGACCGCCCTGATACTTACCCACGGACACGAGGATCACATCGGCGCGCTGCCTTTTTTCCTTAAAAAATTCAATCTACCCGTTTATACTTCGCGTTTTACGATGGCGTTGGCTGAGAAAAAGCTTGATGAACATAAGATGCTGGGCGATGTTTTGCTTCACCGCGTCAAACCGAACGACATTATCGAGATCGGTAATTTCAAGATCGAATTTATCCACGCTTCGCACTCATTGGTTGAGTGTTTTTCGCTCGCTATTACGACGCCGCTCGGGACGATCATTCATACCGGCGATTACAAAATTGACGAAACGCCCGTGATCGGCAAACCGTACGATTTGAAAACGCTTTCCAAATATGGCGACGAAGGCGTTTTGGTTTTACTCGGAGATTCAACGAACGCGACCGTTGAAGGGCGCACACCGTCAGAAAGGGCAGTCATACCGGCTTTTGAAGAGATTTTCGAACATACAACCGGACGAATTCTGGTTTCGACCT
>JANLTD010000459.1:0-2857 GCA_031362765.1 Acidobacteriota bacterium
TCCGTCATTTTGGCAATTTCAATTCAACTTTTTCGGACTGCAAATTTTACGCGCAAAACATTTTTGAGGTTTTTGGTTCCATCGGCCTTCTTATTTGTTTTACCGACGCTTTTATGGACGGCTATTTTGCTTTATGTGAACGGCCGTGTCTATAGCCACGAAGTCAGTGCTTACCGCCAATTTATCTGGATTGCTGACAAATTGTTGATTTCGCCGACTGCTTTTTACACTCAATTGGTTGATTTTACAGCGCTTTATTGGACTTCCATTTACCGGACATTTTTTGTTTTTATTGTCGTTCTTGTTCTTTTGAAAATATACAATTCTCTTTTTCACCCAAAAGAACAAAAAGAAACTACGGCGAATCGTTTTTTGATTCAAAGTATGCTGGCAATAATATTTTTGCTTTATCTGATATTTTTTTGGCTGATCGGTTATTACAGCGAAAGATTGACCTTTACGCTTGTTCCGGTTGTTCTGTGTCTGATCGCTTTGGAATTGAACAGCGTAATTTCTTATGGCAAGGCTTTAACGGTCAAGGCTGTTTATGTATTATTATTATTATGTGCATTCTTTTGGGTTTACAGCAATGTTAATACCTATGGACCATTTAGAGATTTGACAAAAATAAGCAGTTTTCAATATATACGAGCTTAATATTTATTTTTTGAACTAATTTTATGAGCATTAAAAAAGTTACACAACACCCGACACAAAACGAAGGGTTGATTTTTGACCGTTCGCAAACCGGCAGAGTCGGTTATGCGCTGCCGAAATTGGACGTCGAGGAAACGAATCTCGACGATATTATGCCGGCTGGCCTACGGCGAACCGATGATCTGGACGGTGTGCCGGAAGTGTCGGAAGTTGACGTGATCCGGCATTTTACGCGGATTTCGACGTGGAATTATTCGATTGATCTCGGAATGTATCCGTTGGGCAGCTGCACGATGAAATATAATTCGCGGCTCAACGAAAAGGTTGCGCGGATCGCCGGACTTGCGAATCTGCATCCGCTCGCGCCCGAAGCCGAATCGCAAGGCGCGTTGCAATTGATCTACGATTTGCAGGAAGATCTGGCGGAAATTACCGGACTTCCGGGTATCACTTTGCAGCCGGCCGCCGGAGCGCAGGGCGAAATGACGGGCGTGCTATTAATTCGGGCATTCCTTGACAAACGCGACGGCGAAGAATCGAAAAATCGCCGCGTGATGTTGATTCCCGATTCCGCACACGGGACAAATCCCGCCTCTGCCGCTTTGGCTGGATTTACGGTCAAGACTATTCATTCAACAGCGGAAGGTTTGACCGATCTCGAACATTTGCGCGAGCTTTGCGACGAAGGCGGCGTTGCCGGATTGATGCTCACGAATCCGAACACGGTCGGAATTTTTGAGAAAAATATCAAGGAAATTTGTGCGATCATTCACGCCGCGGGCGGACTTGTCTATATGGACGGCGCGAATATGAACGCACTGGTCGGCGTCGCGCGTCCGGGCGATATGGGCGTGGATGTGATTCACTTGAATTTACACAAAACATTTTCAACACCGCACGGCGGCGGCGGACCGGGCTGCGGCCCGTGCTGCTGCTCGGCCGATCTGGAACCGTTTTTGCCGACTCCGCGCGTTGTCAAATTGTCGGAACCCGAAGCGGTAGCGACGGGGTTTTCCTGCAAACTCGATTTTAATCGCTCCGAATCTATCGGCCGGGTCAAATCTTATTACGGCAATTTTGGAATGATGATCCGCGCGCTTGCATACATCTACACGCACGGTGCGAGCGGGCTTCGCGAAGCGACCGAAGCCGCCGTCCTGAATGCGCGGTATTTGTCGCATTATCTTGCGGAAGATTTCGATAAACCATTTGATTCAGATCCGATGCACGAAGTCGTGTTTTCGCACAAAAAACAATCTCGCAAGGGCGTTCACACGCTCGATATTGCGAAACGGCTGATTGATTACGGTTTTCACCCGATGACGATCTATTTCCCTTTGATCGTCGAAGGCGCGATGCTCATCGAACCGACCGAATCCGTCGGCCGACAAGACCTTGACGCGTTTATCGAAGCGATGAAGGACATCAACGAAGAAGCGCAAACCAACCCGCAGCTCGTCATCGACGCGCCGCATTCAACGCGCATCGGACGGCTTGACGAAGCGACCGCTGCCAGAAAACCTGTCTTGCGTTGGAGAAAAGATATGGAAACTTTGTCGAAAACGGCGTAAGATTGAGTTATGGAAAAAGTTATAGATTTACACATCGAAAAACTTCCCGAAGGATTTTATCTGGCAACTTCTGACAGTATTCAAGGTTTAATCGCGCAAGGTCGGACAATTTCTGAAACTCTTGAAATAGCCCGCGATGTTGCGAAGAAACTCATCGAAGGGCAGGAAGATGAAGAAATAAACAATCTCCCATCGTTGTCAGATAATTTCAATTATCCATTGATTATCGGAGTTTAAAATGGGCAAACTTTCAGGCTTTCGGTATCGTGAGATAATTAGGATCTTAAAAAAGTTTGGCTTTGAGTTTTATCGCCAAGCCGCCGGAAGCCACGAGATTTGGTTCAATGCGTAAACGAAAAGATTTACGACTATTCCAAATCATTCCGGAAATATGCCGGAAGGCACCTTGCGGGCAATTTTGAAACAGGCCGATATTGATATCGAAGATTTCTTAAAAAGTTAATCAAAACCAGTTTTATGTTGGAAAAAAGATATGGAAACTTTGTCTAAAACCGCGAAAAGTTTCTAATAATTGGGTTCTGATGGAAAGCCGCGATCTTAAAGATTCTTTAACTCGCGGCTTTCCAATTTGGTTGAAATTTAATTAAGACCTGATGTTACGCAAATTT
>JANLTD010000460.1:0-5722 GCA_031362765.1 Acidobacteriota bacterium
CCGTGAAGATATAAAAATTTCAAGGCTTTCTGAAAAAGTTCGGGCGTAAAACTGTGTGAGCCTTTGAAAAAATGAAACGCCCAGAGCCACGAAATCGCCCTCAAAGCAACTTCCAGACTGCTGAACCAATTGATGCCGACACCGGGCGGGTTTTGCTCCATCCAGCTTTCAATATGACGCGCAAAGGTTGCCGCATAGCGTTCCTCTCCGGTCACGCGATAGGCGACGCCGAGCGTGAAAAAATGCTGGTGGCGATTAAGTTCCCAGATGATCTTTTTGTCGCCGGTTTCTTCGGTGTCGAGTTCGTCAAATTGTTTCCAATGCTTGAGCGGCAAATGCTTACCCGACAGCGGTTCGAAATGCCAATCAATCGCCGTCCCGAAATCGAGATTCAAATAGCCAAGCAGATCAAATTTGCCGTCAATGATCTTTTCGGATCTTTCGATAATATTGGCTATCGCTTTGCCCTTAAATTTTTGGCGAAAAACTTCCGTAGTTTTGTCGGTTTCTCTGAAGGCAGGGAAAAAAGTTTCTTCCGAAAGCTCAAAAAAGCGGTCAAACAATATCTGCGCCGTGATCTTGCCTTTACCGAAAACCGATCTGTTCAAAAGCTGGTTCAACTCATCGTCCGACGGTAATTTGCCGCCCAAACCGATCTGTTCGGTATAGACGGAAAAAGCCTGTTCGCCGCGTGCGCGAATCTCCGTCCAACTTCGACCCTTCAGTTTTTTGAGCGTATCCAGCGGATTCACCATAACACTTGTTTTTATCATAACTTCACTTTTCCCCCGGATTCGTGACAGTTATCAATTGATTGATTTTCAGATAGAAACTTTTAAAGCCCTCGAAATTCTAGTTTTTTTCTTCCATAATTGTTTTCAGACGATAATTACGATACTTGCCGGGCGTTCCCCGTTGCCCGTCAATCGCCGCTAAAACCATATTTGCCGCTTCGCGCGCCGAAGCGAAATAAACTTCATAACCGCCCGTCTTTTCGCCGTTTTCAATGATTTTGCCAAAAAATTCGCACGCCGCCTCGCCGATGCAAGCCGATTGGTCGTAGTCAAAAAAACCGTGGCAGTAAAGTTTCACGAAAATCCAATCGGAGCGGCCTTTGACCGTCACGTTCGCATTTTTCCAACGATCGAACCGCGCCAGATCCATCGGCTGATTACTCACGAGTGCGCCGTCTTCGAGACGCGGAACCGGCAAACCCTTGATCCGCCGCGTCCAATTTAGGACGAGCGGACCGGTAAAGATCATCGGTAATTGTAAATGATTTCTGCCGGCTTCGAGCGAAGTTCCGCGCCGGTGCGGAACTTTTTCGTGAAGCGGAAAGCCGCATTGATAGATTTTATTGAGCATTGAAACCTGCGACTGGTCGGGCGCGCTGGCGAGTGTCATATCGGCGTAACAACCCGTGTCGGCAAGGATCTGCATTTCTTCGTCAACGCCGCAAAATTTTCCGCCGCACGAATTGGCAAGCGCGAGATTGCCGTGCACGAACGCATATTTCGGGTCGCCGTTTCCGTCGAAACGTGATAAAAGCCGATGTTCCTGCGCCAGACAATCGCGAAATTCCGTCAAAACCTTGCGCAGATTTTCAGCCGTGTCCGGTTTTTCGACGCCGTGATGCAGATGGATCTCGGTTTCGCCCAAGCCTTCCGCCTGCAGCCGTGCCATTTTTTCCAATATCCGCCGGTCGTATTGCTCCGCCGGGTAAAAATTCGTGTGGCGAAACTTTGTGCCGTCGGCGTCGCGGAGCGCGTCGCCCGTTTTTCGCGCCATCTCGTACCATTCGTCAAGACGGCGAAGCTGTGAATCCAAATCCAGCAAGCCATTGGCACTCCAGCTCGGTTCGAAATGATCGGCGATCGTAAAGATTATATGTTTTTTCTCAAACGCGTTTTGCTGCAGACGATTCGCCGCCCGTTCGAACGGGTAACGCATCATCCACGGCAGATTCCACTTTAATTTGGTGATAAAATTTGTTTCTTTGGACGACATTTTTTATTAAGTTTCGTACCTGATTAGGTCTTTGGTTTTTGGTTTTTGGTTTTATTCAACACAACCTAGATGATCTTATATCAAGATTTCCGTAAAATAAGCGGATCAGTGAGAAATTCAAAACCAATCTGTAATTTCTTTCAAAAGAACCAAAAACCAAAGACCAAAGACCTAAACAATTACTCATTTTCTAAACTCCAAAACTGAAATCGGGTAAATATTGGGTCATTAAAAACAGCGTCAGCGACGCCATCTTGACGACGAAATACGACGGAGTTTGGCGGTTATGATCGGGCAAAACGCCTTCGATCTTCATATTGTTTTTCGCAAATTCATTTTCTAAATACGAACGCGTTTGAAAGGTTTCCTTTCCTTGCCAAAAACCTTTTTGAAGCTGCTTGCCGGTCAAAAGATGCCACCAACCTGCCGCCAGACAGATCAACGGATAGGCAAGGAATTTCGGGTTGAAAGTTTTCAGACGCTGCCGGATCATTCCGAAATAAAAGAGCGGCGCGTGAGTTTTCAGCAAAAAAACGCCGCCCGGCCGCAAAATTCGGGAAACTTCGGCAATCGTTTGGCGATTGTTCATATAAGGCAGCGCAACCCGGCACAGAACAACATCGAAGCTTTCATCCGCAAAAGGTATCTTTTCGCCTTCCGAGCGAACGAACGCGGCTTTTTCCTGCCCCGCAAAAACAATTTGTGTGACATTGCCGAGATTTTCGGCAATATCGATCCCGACACAAAACGCGCCGGTTTTTTCGATGAACGGCAACAATTCCTGTCCGGCGCCGCAGCCGACATCAAGAACTCTTTTGATCTCAACATCCTTGACCGCATCAAACAATAAATATCGGCGCGCCGTGTCCTGCGCCGAAAAATTTTCGAGTGCTTTTTTTGTGTACGATTCGTAATCGCTCAGTGATTCCATCTTAAGATCCTAACCGTCAACAAACTGCCGGTGCCAGAGTTCGAGCATCCACAAGATCCATAGCGAGTGCGAATGATCGCGCCGGTTGCGCGAGTGTTCATCAAGCAGAATTTGAATATATTTCGGCTCGAAATAGCCGCGCTCAAGTGTGCGTTTTTCACTCAAAATTCCGTGAATTCTATCTTTAAGCTGCGAATTTATCCATTCATTGATCGGCACGCCGAAACCTTGTTTTTGACGATAAAGAATCTCGTGCGGGACAATGCCCTCCATCGCTTTTTTGAAAATATATTTGGTCTCGAGGCGTTTTAACTTAAACTCCGCCGGAATTTTTTGGACAAATTCGATCAATTCGTGATCGAGCAGCGGCACCCGCGCTTCGAGCGAATTCGCCATCGTCATCCGGTCAACTTTTGTCAGAATATCCGACGGCAGATAGGTTTTGCTGTCGAGGTAAAGCAATTTATCGGTCGGGTTTTCGCTCCCGATGCTTTCCGCAATTCTTCGATAGATCCGCTCCGCTTTGCCGAAATCGCCGTTTAGATCTTTCTTTAGCAAAGTTGAATAAAGTTCGCTTTTCTTGAGTTTTCCAAAATGCGAAACGCTGTCAATGTATCGGTCAACGGCGTCCAAACTCGTGTTGTAAAGAAAATTTTTGCCCTTCGCGCCGTGCGGCAGCATTTGGCTCAAGGGTTTCAAAAGATTTTGCCTCAGGACACGCGGTAATTTCTCCAAACCACCGCGTTTTTTGTCAGTCACGTAGCGCGTATAGCCCGCGAAAAGCTCGTCGCCGCCGTCGCCTGACAACACGACCGTTACGAATTCGCGCGCCATTTTGGAAACCATAAACGTCGGCAAGGCGCTTGAATCGGCAAAGGGCTCGTCAAAATGCCAAACCAGATCGTCAACGATCTCGACCAGATCTGGCGTCACGATGAATTCGTGGTGTTCGGTACCAAAATGTGTCGCCGCCACGCGCGCAAATTTCAGTTCATTAAAAGTGTCTTCGTTAAAGCCGATCGAAAAAGTTTTGACCGGCGCGTCAGAGATCTGCGACATCATTCCGACGATTGCCGAAGAATCGACGCCGCCCGAAAGAAATGCTCCCAACGGAACTTCCGAAATCAGGCGAATTTTGACGGCTTCCTTAATTTTTTCCCGCAAAACTTCGATATATTCGGTTTCGGTCTTTATTTCCGACACGCCCGTGTATTCAAAATCCCAATATTGTTTGGTCGTAATTTCGCCGCGTTTGTAAATCAAAAAATGACCCGGCGCGAGTTTGTGAACGGCTTTGAAAATGCAGAATTCTTCGGGAACATAGCCGAAAGTCAAATAAGAATCGAGCGCCGAAAGATCAATTTCTTTTGAGATCTCCTTGTGTTCAAGCAAAACTTTCAGTTCCGAACCGAAAACAAAATTTCCGGCATCGGTCAAACTGTAAAAAAGCGGCTTTTTACCGACACGGTCGCGGGCGACAAAAAGAGCTTCCTGTTCAAAATCATAGATCGCAAAGGCAAACATTCCGCGAAGATGCCGCACGCAATCCGCGCCAAATTCTTCGTAGGCGTGAACGATCGTTTCGGTGTCGGAATTTGTCTTAAATTTATGTCCGCGCGATTCCAGATCTTTTTTTAAGGCTTGATAATTGTAAATTTCACCATTGAAAACGATCGCTAAGCGTCCCGAACAATCAAAGATCGGCTGTTGTCCGCTCTTGAGATCAATGATCGAAAGCCGGCGCATTCCGAGCGCTGCCGCGTCGCGGACGATCGTGCCTTGCTCGTCAGGTCCGCGATGCGTGATGATCTTACACATCCGATCGAGCAACGCGGCGCGCTCAGCGATCGGTTGATTTTTTTCTTTAGAAATGAATCCGGCAATTCCGCACATAAAAATTAGTGGACAGTGGTCGGTGTTTTCTTGAAAAAACCGAATTTGTTAAATGTGAATTTGAACATAGCTTTCTCGTCGTCGTCAATAATGCCGAAAAAGTTTGCGCTCAAAAGATAGATCGGTGCGAAAATCATAAAACTTGACGCCAAAACTAAAACGCCCGAAATAAATTCGATGATGCTGATTTTTGAAAAACCCAAAATATTTTGCGTGAAATCTGCGCCAAAAGCGGCAAGTCTTTCATTCAATTGCCAATAAAATAAAAACGTAAAGATTCCGGCAAGAACCGCGCAAGCGGCTGTTTTCACAACATCTTTGAGCAAGTAAATATCAGCGCGTTTGACTTCCAGTTTCCGCAAAACGGCAATCGAAGAAATGAGTTTTTCAGTCAAAACGGCGACCACCACAATGGCGATCATTCCGCGCAGGTCAAAATTTTGAATACCGAAAAAGAGAGCCGAAATAAGTGCCGTAAAAATAAAAATACGAAGGATCAGCAAAAATCTGCCGAGCTCTTTGTAAGAACGAACGATCGGGTCAACGATCCATATATAAAACGGCATCAGCGTGATATTTATCAAAAAGATCGGAACACTCGCTTTGTAAGCGCTCGTAAAGAGCGTGACGATAAAAGTCTGCGCCGTAATGACCAAAAAAATATAGATCGGGAAATAGAAAAACGCGAGCTTTTGCATCGCGCGCATTGTCAGGCGGATCATTTCCGGTTTATCATTTTCGGATTGCAAACGGCTCATTCGCGGAATCAGAACGGATGTCACCGATTCGGAGATCATCGCGATCAGCGGCAGTTCAAAACAGCCGTAAGCATAAACGGCATAATCGGACGCGCTGAATTTGTAGCCGACAAAATAATTGTGAATATCGGAT
>JANLTD010000485.1:0-7086 GCA_031362765.1 Acidobacteriota bacterium
GCGGCAAGAATGTCCTTCAGCGAAAATCAGCAGTGCCGTTATTTTTGATAAAACAAAGAATTATGCCGCTGATAACTGGACGAGTATCGAGCAAAGAATGCGGTATGTTTGGGAACTATTTGAAAGATTTCACCTTGAGCCGCAAGTTCGTTCGAAGCCTTTTTAATTACTTTTGGATTTATGAAAATATTTGTCACCGGCGGCGCGGGATTTATCGGGTCTGCCTTTATTCACCAAGTTTTAGAAGAGAAATCGGACGTTGAAATCGTTAATTTCGACGCGCTGACTTACGCGGGAAATCCCGAAAACCTGAAAGACATCAGTGATGCGCGGCATACCTTCGTGAAAGGCGACATTTGCGACAAAGACGCGGTTTTTGAGGCTTTGCCCGCCGAAGCGGAAGCCGTTTTCAATTTCGCCGCCGAATCGCACGTTGACCGTTCGATCTCGTCGGCGAGCGAATTTGTGACGACGAATGTTCTCGGAACGCAGGTTTTGCTCGATGCGGCGCGTGCGCGAAAAGTTAAAAGATTCGTTCAGATATCAACCGACGAAGTAATGGGCAGTCTGCCCGATGAAAGCGATCTTTATTTCACAGAATTTTCACCCTTGAAACCGAATTCGCCTTACGCGGCATCAAAGGCGGCGGCCGAGCATTTTGTCCGCGCGGCGCGTGAAACTTTCGGACTTGAGACGGTCATTACTCGTTGCGGAAACAATTACGGGCCGCGCCAGTTTCCCGAAAAGCTGATTCCGCTGATGATCGCCAATGCGATGAATGACGAAGCCTTGCCGGTGTACGGCGACGGTCGAAACGTCCGCGACTGGATATATGTCGAAGACCACGCACGAGCGATTTGGCTTGCCTTTGAGCGCGGCAAATCGGGCGAAATTTACAATATCGGCGCCCGCAACGAGCAATACAATATTGATGTCGTCAAAGCCATCTTAGACGCGCTCGGCAAACCGCACAGCCTCATAAAGTTTGTTACCGACCGTCTCGGACACGACCGCCGCTATGCGATCGAAGCCGACAAAGCCGAAACCGAACTCGGTTGGAAACCGCTGACAAATTGGGAAGAAGGCTTGCAGAAAACGATTCGTTGGTATCAGGAAAATCAGGATTGGGTCGCGCACATTCGCAACGGCGCATATCGCGATTATTATCAAAAAATGTATGGCGCACGTTTGAAATAATTATGAAAATTCTCATTACCGGCGCGAACGGAATGGTTGCCAAAGCGGCTGCGAAATATTGCTGCTCAATCGGCGACGAAACGTTTCCGCTGACCCGCCAAGACCTCGACATTGCTGATAAAGAGCAGGTTTTTGACTTATTCAGGCGCGAAAAATTTGAGGCCGCGATAAATTGCGCGGCTTTTACGGATGTTGACGGCAGCGAAGCGAACCCGGAAAAATGCCACGCGGCAAATTCTTTCGGCGTTGAAAATCTCGCGCTTGCCTCGAAAGCAATTGATTGCGCTTTTGTGACGATCTCGACCGATTATGTTTTCGACGGCGCGAAGACAGATTTTTATACGCAGCGCGACACGCCGAATCCAAACGGCGTGTACGCGCAATCGAAACTTGACGGCGAAATCAGGGCGCGAAATGCTTATTCACGCGCAATCGTTGTTCGTTCGGGTTGGATCTACGGACACGGCGGCACGAATTTTCTGAGTGTGATGGACAAACTTCTGGCGGACGGAAAATCTATCAAAGCGATTTACGATTCATATGGAACGCCGACTTTTGCCGACGATCTGGCAAAGCGTCTGCGCGAACTTGCCGCGCTCGATCTGCCGTGTCTTTTTCACGTCACGAATTCGGGCGTCGGAACAAGTTATGCAGGTTTTGCGGAAAAAATCTGTGAATTGAAAGGTTTTGATCTGAATTTATTGGAACCGGCTTCGGCCGCGAGTCTGAAACGTCCGGCGCCGCGTCCCGCATCTTCAAAATTAGCCTGTCTGTTCAGTGAAAAATTCGGCTTAGACCCATTGCCGAACTGGGAAGATGCGCTCGCCGGGTTCTTAAAGTGAAAAAGTGAAAAGGTGAAAAAGTTGGTTGTCTTTATGCAATCAAACTTTTTCACTTTTTCACTTTTTCACTTTTAACTTTTCGTGTCGTGAATCGAGGCGGCCTTTTCCACCTCCTGCAACGAAGGTGTCGAATCGCCTTCATTGGCAGTGTAATAATTGTAGGTATAACCGTATCCGTAGTAGCCGTATTCGACCGAATCGGATTTGATGCCGTTCAGGACAACGCCGTAAATCCGTGCGCCGATATTTGAAAGGCGCTGTTTGAAACGGCGCATCAAATGGATCGAACTCTTGCCCGCCATCGCGACGAGAATAACACCGTCAACCAACGTCGAAAGAATTGCCGCATCGGTGAACGAAATCGCCGGCGGTGAATCAATAATGACGTGTTTGAAGTTTCCGCGCAAAAACGTCAAAAGATTTTTCATTTCGTTCGAACTAAGTAGTTCAGCCGGATTTGGCGGAATTGGACCGCTCGTGATGATCTTCAATTTCGGTAAATTCGGATACGGTTTCATCAGCAGATCCGTATTTTTATCGCCCGAAAGATAGTTCGTTAAACCGGCAGTGTTATCCAGATCAAAATGGCTATGCAGACGCGGACGGCGCAGGTCGCAGTCAAGAATAACGACCTCGGCGCCGGATTGTGCGAGCGTGATCGCCGTGTTGATCGCCGTCGTCGTCTTGCCTTCGGAAGGTTGCGAAGATGTCACGAGAATCGTCTGCGGCGGTCTTCCGGCAGAGGAAAAGAGCAACGATGTTCGCAAGTGGCGATAAGCCTCAGCCATCGCCGAACGCGTGTCTTCGAGGGCGACCACCGCGAGCGCGGTGCCGGCGTGTCCGTTTTTCGCATTCAGGGAGAGCTTGCGTTTTTCAGTCGCTACGTAATGCGGAATCAGTGCCAGCGTCGCCAATCCGAGATGCCTTCCGACATCGTCCGAAGTGCGAATCGAATCATCAAGATAATCAAGCAAAAATGCGAGACCGATACCTGCCGCGAGTGAAACTAAAAATGCCACGATGATATTTCGAGTCCGCTGCGGCCCGATCGGTTCGGTCGGTTTGATCGCGCTGGTCGTGATCTTCAGATTATCGGGACGACCGCTGCTGATCGCGAGCTCCTGTTCTTTTTGGCGCTGCGTATAAGTATCAAGCAATCCGCGATTGGTTTCGATCTCGCGTTTGAGTGTCGTTAATTTGGTTTCCGCAACACCTGAAATGTTAGCGGACGACGCTTCGTTATTATAATCGGTCCGAAGTTGTGCCTCGCGGCGTTGAGCTGCTTGAAACTGCGCCCCCAAACCCGTAACAACTTCGCGTTCGGCATTTTTAATAAGTTTTGTGCCTTCGTCTTCAATTTTTTTTGTAATATCTCTCTGAAGATTTGTCTTCTGATTTTCGAGTTCTGCAATCTGTGCCGTCACCTCTTTAACTTTCGGATACTCTTCAGTTTTAGTAACAAGCAGTTTTTGACGTTCTTCCTGCGCTTCCTTGATTTTTTTGTCTAAATCTTCGACGCGTTTTTCCAAATCGGCCTGGCGTTTGAGGTTTTGTTCCCGCGCCGCCAAAATAGCTTTATTGTCCGGCACGACCGATAAAATTCCGCCTTTGCCGTCACTGGCTTTTTGCGCGGCTTCATATTGGGCTTGAATTTTTCGGCGGTCATCTTCAGCCGCCAATAAATTTGTGCTGATGGTTTGCAGTCTTTCGGCATTAAAATCATTCCCTTTGCCGCCTTGTAAGGGAAGATTGTATTCCTGCATACTTTTGATGTAATCGAGTTCCTGACTGGCAATCGTCGTTTTGAGGTCGTCAATTGATTTACTGAGTTCTTCGTAAGTTTGCTTGGCGCCGCTGGTTTCGCGGTCGGCATCCTTTTGGATAAACAATTTTGCCGTCATATCGGCAACCTTTGCGCAAAGATCCGCATTCGTATTTGTCACGCTGACCACGACGAGATTTGTTCGGTCAACCGGTTCAATTCGTAAACCGCCCAAAAACACTCCGGCGTAATTTTCGGCACGTTCACGTTCTTCAACTGTTAGCGTAATTTCATTTTTTGCATCGGACGATTCGGTATTTTCGTTCAAAAGCGGTAGAGAAGTTTCTTTTTCGACCTTGCTTTTGTCGCTTGAGAAAAGCGAACGAAGCGTTCCCAAAATGCCTTTATTTTGATTGGCAAAAAGATTCGGGTCGCGGTGCAATCCAAGGCGCACCATCACATCGCGCATCAGATCGGGGTTTTGCAACAGTTTTAATTGCGTATTCGTGTAATTTGCGTCGCCGCCGAAATTGATGTTAATGGCATCTTTTGATTGAACTTTAGCCTTCGGCGGTTCGATGATCATCTGTGTCTGTGCTTCGAAGATCGAAGGCTGACGATACATATAAAATGCCACGACGGACGTGACCAGGATCGCCAATGCCAGAATCAGCGGCAGACGTTTGTAAATGACATTAAAATATTCACGAAGCGAGCGTTGCTCGCTAAATCCTTCTTCTTCATTGATCGGCGAATACGCCGCCGGATACTCGTGTGCGGAAAGTTGTACTTCTTTAGTCGTTGGTAAAGGTATTAGTCGTTCGTCTTTTCCCATACTTCTTTTATAAAACCTCTTCAATTATCAGCGCACTTCGCGCAAAACTACTTTTATAACACATTTGCGCCTGATTTATCCTCTAATTTTTAACAAATATATAAAAAATATACAACTTTCTTGCTCGCAAGGCAAAAAAGGACTCGGCACCGTCCTGGCCGCTTTTGTTTCGAACAAAGACCAAATGGTATAATATTCGTTTGGCAAAAATTTATAATTTTTTATTAATAGACTTACAATATGACTGGAATTTCGGAAAAAGAAGTTAATTTTAATCACGATTTTGATTTAGGCGTTGTTGGTTTCAAATACTCGGATCTGTTCGATGCAGTAAAATTGCGCGAACTCGCCGAAACATTTTACGACGAGTTAAAAACGGAAAACGCGCTCGTTCACGAGGCTTTGACAAAATACACCGAAGCCCGCGGCGAAGGCTACGAAAAACGCGTCGAATCAAACATTCTGACTGATTCCGCGCCGTATTTGTCGCATTTTATTGCCAA
Source organism: Acidobacteriota bacterium (assembly GCA_031362765.1). Lineage (GTDB taxonomy): Bacteria > Acidobacteriota > Blastocatellia > Pyrinomonadales > Pyrinomonadaceae > JAFDVJ01. The sequence goes on from JANLTD010000485.1 coordinate 5,140, forward strand.
AATGTTTGGCATTGTGCGCGAACGCGAACAGCTTGAACGCGAGATCACCGAGCAAAACCCGCTTTGGAAATACAAGTTTTTCGTTCAACGTCGCGCGATTAAAAAATACACGGCGGAACGGGTCGCCCCGTTAAATGAAGCAGAATTAACTGAAGCCTTGCGTGAACTTAAATTTGCCGCGTTTGATGAAACGCTCCGTTACGACGAAGAATTAGCCGTTGCTTTTGTCGTCGCAAAACTCGTTGAGACGGAAGATGCGTTGACGAAAAATCAGGAGATTACTGCTGAGATTCGCGAAACACTCAATAAAATCAGTAAGGCTTACGACAAACTGAAGGACAAAACTTTCGGCAAGGTTTTTGAACGCAACATCATCGAAACGGAAGGCGTCGGAGAAATTTTGCAGGTCAAAGCCGTTTTGCAAATGTTTGAAGAGTGGTCGGCGATTCAGTTTCACGGACGCAAGAAAAAATGGTATGCGTTCAAAGTTCCGCACGCTCTTGATTATCAAAATCTCGTCCATCTTATTCACCCCGAACCGAAATTGCACAACATTTTGCGGGGGCGGGCGGAAGACCTGCGCCGCCGCGACGGTTTCAAATTAACCGATGATCGCGGAACGCAACGCGATGCTTTGGCAGAAGTTGATTATTGCCTGATCTGTCACGAACGCGATAAAGATTCTTGTTCGACCGGACTGCGCGAAAAAGACGGCGCGCCGAAACGCAATCCTTTGGGTATTAAGACCGAAGGCTGTCCGCTCGACGAAAAGATCTCGGAAATGCACCTTTTAAAAAAGCAGGGCGATTCGATCGGTTCGCTCGCGCTGGTCATCATTGACAATCCGATGTGCGCCGGAACCGGACATCGGATCTGCAACGATTGTATGAAAGGCTGTATTTTTCAAAAACAGGAGCCGGTCAATATTCCGCTTGCCGAAACCGCGACCCTGACCGATGTTTTGAATCTGCCTTACGGTTTCGAGATCTATAATTTGCTGACGCGCTGGAATCCGCTCAATGCAAAACGCCCGTATCAATTGCCGTATAACGGGAAAAATGTTCTGGTGGTCGGTCTTGGCCCGGCCGGCTACACCTTGTCGCATTATCTTTTGAACGAAGGTTTCGGGGTGATCGGCGTGGACGGTTTGAAGATCGAACCATTGCCGCATAACTGGACGGGAAATTTAGGAAAATTCACACCGAAACCGATCAAAAATATCGCAGAGATCACCGATGATCTTGACGAGAGAATTTTGTCGGGCTTCGGCGGCGTTTCTGAATACGGAATTACCGTTCGGTGGGACAAAAATTTCCTGACAATGATGCAGATGATGCTATCGAGACGCAAACGTTTCCGCGCTTACGGCGGCGTTCGTTTCGGCGGAACTTTGACGATCGAAGATGCCTGGGATTTTGGCTTTGACCATATCGCGATCGCGACCGGAGCGGGCCGGCCGACGATCGTGCCGATGAAAAACAATCTGATTCGGGGAATTCGTCAGGCATCCGATTTTCTGATGGCCCTGCAGTTAACGGGTGCGTTCAAAAAAGACACGCTTTCAAATCTGCAAGTGCGGCTACCGGCAATTGTCATCGGCGGCGGTCTGACCGGAATTGATACGGCGACCGAAACTTTTGCATATTATCCCGTGCAGGTCGAAAAAATGCTCGGCAAATTTGAAGTGGTTGCCGAAGACATCGGCGAAGAAGCCGCTTGGGCGGCCTTTGATGAAGAAGAGAAAAAAGTTTTCGCTGAATTTCTCGTTCACGGCAAGGCAATTCGTGAAGAACGTGAAAGAGCATCGGAAGCGGGAGAACAGCCCAATTTTGTCCCTTTGATTCAATCCTGGGGCGGTGTTTCATTGGTTTACCGCAAACGCCTGCAAGATTCACCCGCGTATCGCCTGAATCACGAAGAAGTTCAAAAAGCTCTCGAAGAAGGCAT
>JANLTD010000494.1:0-3523 GCA_031362765.1 Acidobacteriota bacterium
CCCAAAGACCTAAACAGTTACCTTCAATCAGTTAAATGTGCATTATAAATTGGTATCGGGATTGGCAAATAGAACGGCGAATCAGCCGACTTTCGCCTGTTGAAAGACAGGGAATTTTGGATAGATCACCAATTGTAGCCGATGCGTTTCAAGGCGAAGGATTCCATATTTTTCTTAAGAGTGATCCCGATTATTATACAGGCTATGTCACTTCGATTGGAGAAATGTCCGGGAAAGATGCCGACGATTGGATCATCAAACAATATTTAATGGAAAATGATTGAGTTGGTAGATTCTGTAGATCCAAATTTCGGATTTCAGATTACTTTGAAATTCAATTTATCCGACACACATAAAATTAAATCAACTTATTTTTTATCTTCAAAAATTTGTCCGGCTTCCTCCGGAGTCATTTTGAAACCAAGAATTTCAGCCGCCCTTGCAAGAACCGGATCGCGTTTTGCGGCTAAGTCGAATGCGGTCGGCAAAAGTTTTTCCTCAGGCGTGACACCGATGTTTTCCAATCTGTTTCCGTCAGTCATTATAAAATCAGCAACCGTAATGCTAAGCGCATACGGAATTTTAGAATCAAGTCCGAATTCGTGATAAATTACTTGAGCCCGCATTACCGCACCGGCAGATTGATCGCCGATGACTGTGCCGCGCTTTTCCAATTGAACGATGCGGGCAAAATTTTCCGCCGCCGAAGCCGAATCGCTGTCCGTTAGGACAACCAATTTTCCGCGATAGCTTTTTTTGTCCGAACCTTTCACATAAAGCCTTTTGACATTTTTACGCTCCTTTATTTCGCCGATCGTTATTTCCCGGTCAAAAAATTGATTGATAAGTTCGCCCATCGAAGATTCATAACCACCGCCATTACTTCGCAAATCAAGGATCAATGCACCGCTCTTTCTGACTTTTTCCATCATTTTTCCGACTTTTAGCTGAGTCAGGTAAAAGTTGGGCATTTTCCAAATAGCCAAACCCGGAATCTTATCGCTAAATAATTGTTTTGTGTCGCTTAGATATTCGCGCTCTGATTGCAGGTCAAGTTCACGGCTGCTCGGCATAAAAACGTTGTCTTCGGTCACTTTGGCTTTTAGATCGAGTTTGAATTTATTGCCGCTCGGCTTGATCAAAATAACATTCAAGACCGATTGCGGCCGCAGAATATTGAAATGATACCGAAACCGCCAAAATTCTTGCCGCGTCGGAATATAACCTTCAACCATATAGATCTGGTCGCCCACGCGAACGCCCTTTTTGAAGGCATCGCTGTCATCCTCGATCTTCGTGACGAAGGCTTTATCGCCAACGAACATCATATCCCAGCCGTATTCGACCTTTATCGTACTGCTCGGCGGACTAAAAAAAAGATGGGAATCGTCGAACGGATATAATAATCTGGCGATAATATCATCCATTTCCTCAATGGTTTTTGCGTCATCTATCAATGCGCTCGCTTTTTTTGCATTGGCCTCGATGTCAATACCGCGCATATTCGGGTCATAATATTTTTCTTTAATATCATCCGTAAAAGTTTTTATTATATTCTGATGAAGCACCCGAGCGGCTTTTAAGCTAATGGTTGAAGCGGTATTCTGACCGGTTGAATTTATCGCGAAAAGTAAAACGACCACGAAAAGCAAAATGTGATTCTTTTTCATATTCAAAAACCCCGGCCTGTCAATATTTAATAGAGTCTATTAAAGATCCAACGACTCAATTTCTTCTTCGCGCAAATCAATTTTCATCCGCAAAAGCGCGGTCGAAAATGTTTTCCCTTGCGCGTCGGTCATCAAGGATAAAGTTCCGCCGCCGCCTAAAGATTCGTGAAGCAGAAAATTCAATGCGCCGAGATTCGGCAGTTCAAAGCGTTCGACATCGCCTTTGACCATCGCGCCGAAATGCGATTTGACCTTTTCTGCCGTGACTTCGCGCACCAGAATCGGATAAATTTCGTCTTTGAGCGCGATTACGCCGACATTCGCCGTGTCGCCCTTATCGCCCGAACGGGCGTGGGCGAGTCTTGTTAATTCGATCTTCATAAATTTCAAGCAGGTTTTCTAAATTTTCGCACCAAACTTATCAGCCAGACAAATACAAACACCAGAAACAGCGCGATAATGACCCAGGTTTCTTTGCTTGATAGATTTTCGTGACCTAAGTTGGCGCGAAAAACAAGTTGATTTATCGCGATAAATAAAATGAGAAGCGCGACGCTGAACCATTCAAAATAATTCCTGATCACAAAAAATGTTTCGGCGCGCCGTTCGGCCGCCAGCCAATAAGTTTTATTCGGCAAACTTATCAGCGAATCGGGCATTTTCGCAATCATTCGCGGCACAAGCATAAATTGCCCGACCACAAAAATCAACAAGAACAATTCAAAAATCACAAAAGTTGACTTCGACATCCAGCCGTTCGGATTTCCGCCGCCGTCAAAATGCGATGCGACCATTTCGGGCAGATTCACATAATAATAGCTCATCTGCGCGACAAAAATGCCGACTAAAATCAGCAAAATTATTCGTGGTAAACGCATATATTTTTAGGCTTTCATCATATAAAACGAAAAATACTGCATTGCGGCGATGACCAATGAATGCGATATTTCGCCCGATTGCATCAAATTTGGAATCATCATCATCGGACATAATTTTGTGACGACCGATTCGTGGTCGTCAAATTCAACTTCTTCCGTTTTTTCGGCAGTGAGCGCGGCAAAATGATAGATCCAATTGTTATTTATCGCCGGATTCGGGCGCGATTTGCCAATTAGTATGAATTCATTTGACGAAAAGCCGGTTTCTTCGAGCAGTTCGCGCCGCGCGGCAGCTTCGGGCGATTCACCGCCGTCAATCATTCCACCCGGTATTTCCAAAATTATCTCTCCGATCCCGTGCCGGAATTGTTCGATCAAAACAATATGGTGATCTTTTGTGACCGCCACGACATTAACCCAATCAGGATTCTCAATAACGTAAAACTTCGCCCGTTTGTCGCCGTTTTGCGACAGATCTTCGCGCACTTTGAAGACGCGGCAATCGGCGATCTCTTTTGATTCAATTATTTCCCAGGTTTCGGCTTGTTCTGTCATAGATTGTTATGTTTGTTTTAGAAAATATGTTTCTGCCTTTTCGTAGTGATACAATTTAAAGTGGCATAGTGCCAGAAAAAATATTGACCCGCTATAAAGAGAATGATTTTCGCCAAAATCTTTTTTTACCGCTTCGGCTGCTTTTTCTGCAATGGGAATTGCCTTTTCGTATTGCTCTTTCTCCACCAATTGCATTGATTGTTGCAGTAACTCCAATGTGGTTTGTGCAGACACAGTTAAAGAAAAAAACAACAGGCATAGTGCCGGTATGAATTTCATAGCAGAAGGTTTGGCTAAATGGTAGGTTAATTTACGGAATCTTTTGCTGGCTGCAAATAGAAATGTAGGTTAGCCACTAATGGCACGAATAACACCAAGTAATACAATTAAATACAAATGGATTGGCTCTCGCCAAAGGGA
>JANLTD010000512.1:0-6715 GCA_031362765.1 Acidobacteriota bacterium
GAATTTGAGTTGTGTACAGCACCAGCTTTTCCGCCGCAGCCCGATACTGGCCGTAGGCCACGGCAACATCGCGCCGTATCGTCGCCTCCAGAAATTCCCGTGTCCGAACGGCCTGAATCTGTTCTCCCGCTGCGGAGGCAATGCCGCCCTGGTTACGGTTGAAGACCGGAATGTCGATCGAAACTCCAAATGTCAGCTCATTGTCCAGATTGTTAGCAATACCGCCCCCAGCGGATGCTGGCAGATCGGTAAATACTTTGGCGCGTGAAAAGCGCACTGACGGTGTAATATCGGGAGCCGACTCGGCCCGAGCCAAACTAAGCCTGGCTGTTCCGATCCGCTCGGCGATCCGGGCTGCTTGCAAATCGAATCGGTCGTTCAAGGCCTTTTCGGTAAGTTCGCTAAGTCCTAGATCCAGACGTGGAGGGCGTTCGGATTGCGGTGCTAAACGGAGGGGTTCTGTGACATCAGCTCCGATCAGGGTTCGAATTCTCAGCAGGGCAGTTTCCAACTCATTTCTAGCTTCAATCCGTTGGATTTTGAGGCGGTCACTCTCGACTCTCACTAAATTCAAATCGAGCGGTGCCACATCGCCCTCATTTAAACGTGCTTCCGTTATCCGAACCAATTCCAAGTCGGCGGCTAGCAGTCGCTCCACCACATCAAGCTGCCGAGCAGCCGCGATGGCCTTTGTATAATCCCGGCGGATCTCGACCGCAATGTTTCGCTCGATAGCCGCGATCTCGGCCCGCACTTGTCGGAGCTCGAGCTCAGCGACGGCCCTTCGTTTTCCACGTTTGCCGCCCAGCTCAAAAGGTTGTGCCAATCCGGCAGAAAAATCATATTCGGCCTCTCCGCCCAAAAAACGTGGGCTGCCGTATTCGGTACTAAAAACCGGGTTTGGCCGCAGTCCTGCTTGAACCAGACGGCCTTCGGCGATCACTAGTCGCTGGCGGGCAGCGAGTAGATCGGTACGTCGGACGCCGGCACTTTCAACGAGCCGCTCGACGCTCATACCATCCTGCCCTATATATGCAAGCGATGGAGCCGGAGTCGGGATGGGTAAGACATTATCTTGCTGGGCTAATACGGAGTCGAGGCTTCCAAAAAGAAGCACGGCTATACCGAGCTTCCTGAAATACTCGCCTATGACGCCTGAAACAATCTTTATGCCCATGGAGTGTTCGTAAAAGACGATCTTGTGGTTCTCACGCAGAAAGTGCTTCCTCGTTAACTCCTGGGTCTGCGGCGAAACGCCACACGTAATATACAAGCCCGGAGAGCAAAAACACCACCAACAAAAATACGACTCCGATGACCGATCTGGTAATCCAGGATGTCTCACCCTCCGCTGTCGAAGCTGCCGGTTTTACATCGATTCCTGAAAAAGTAGCCGTGTCCGTCTCGCCGTCGTGCGTCACGTTAGTTCGCATTTTGTAAACGCCATCAGGCATCGCCGGAAACGTGACACTGTACGTTCCCGCCTGTTCGCCGGGCTCTACAGTTGCGTTGAAGATCGCTCCGCTATCTGATTCGATCTCGATCTTTGCGGCGGCAAGTTTGAAGGGCTCGTTTGTCTCAAATTTCGTAATGAAGAGAACCCCGGTTGTGGACCTGTCGGGCTCCATAGCCGGATGTTTTACCATGACCTCAAGATCACCCAAACGGGTTGAATGGGAAATAATACCCTTCGCGTTCGAGGTCGTCTTTGGTTTCTGGTCGCCATGATCCTCACCGCCATGTGCAAGGATTGAACACGGCAAGAAAATCGAGATTATTACACTTGCAAAAATCAAAAGTCCAAACAACCGTGCATTTTGACTGCTCATATACTTCACTGCAGTTGCAATAGCTATACCACACGGCTTCCTGATCTTTGCTGCAAATAATGGGACTCTTGGGGAACCTGATGGCCGCCATGCGCAAAATGAGACAGGTGATGTCTGTTTTCAGACACATCAACGGTAATCCCATTTGGCAAGTGTACGAGTACTGCCGTATGACGATCGGGTGATCCTTCCGGATGTCTGTTTTGACGATTTGCAGGTGGGAGTTTAGGTGGGAACAGAAAGACCGCCCCAGATGAAGCGGCCTGCTTGTTGATCAAATTGGCTCCGCAGGTAAGACTCGAACTTACATAATTACGATAGAACTTAATGGCGAACGACGGCTGAAACGGATAAGCCAATGGAGTCGGGAACTCGAAAGATGGAGACTGGACGAATTGCCCGTCGAAGAGCAGAAATTGATTGTTCGAGCACTCAATCACGTGTATTCAAAATCACTGACGCTATCTCAAGCCGATGTCGTATCGCAGGTATTTGGAGACACAGCAAATGCTCCGCTTCTCGGAGCTTGGTATTTGGGCGATGCGTCCGCGGCGGAGCGGTTACTTAGGCGAGTCCGGTCGAGGAAACGACTAATTGGTGTTCCGGAAACCGGCGGCCAAAAGCAGCCCAGCAAGCCCGCTGCCGAAGCAAAAGCGGCAGCCGCAGCCCGCAGAGCCGCCGGCGGCCAGAAGTTCCAGCCGCCCGCAGCCGGCAGCCAGCGGCCCGCACCCGATGGCCCTCCCCGCAGGGCACCCCCCCTTTGAAAGCGACAAATATTTATTTTGGTAGAGGAGACGAGATAACCTCGCGTTTCGCGATATTTGCGAGTCCCGTAAGCTTAACAGTTTGCCCCGAAGTGAGGGGGAGCCGCCGCCAAACACCATTAACACACATGGTATTAAGTGCAATTGCGCCTGATTTTGTGTGTAACTGCTGCGAGAAAGAGGTTTACACGATTTGAAGAGTGTTAATAGCCAGGCCCCATTTTACGACGAAAGCCCCGCCTATTTGGGCGTGATGAGATCGTGCCCAATCGAGGGGAAATTAGCTTAGTAACTAAGCCACGCTCTCGCCGCCGCTTATGCGAGGGTAGTGTTCAATGTGGCTTTTTCCAATCCTTATGGAGCCACCTATTCCGTGCATTTTAAGTTTCTGGAAGCGACAAAATGGATAAACGGTCTGCTTGTGAGGTTGCTGTCGCCGCTTTCGAATCTCTGTTGAGTGGATGATACGCCTCAAAGAATAATTTCAGATTTGTGTGATAACGCACAAACTCTTCCACCTCAATAACATACACTCTAATGAAAGGCATTTCCTATGTTTGTGGTACTTAGTAAATTTACGGTCGCCGGTTCCAACGGAGCGTGAACAGCAAAAGTGGCCACCTAAAGTCCTATTTATGCCTTGGTTAAAAGGTTGTAAATCGTAGCTAAGAGCCACGCGAAAATTCCCGCGAACAGACTCCAGGCGACAAGCCCCAAAGGACACCGATTGGCGAAAGCGTCCAATTGCCCATACCGATTTCCGTGTGCATCATATCTGTGGTCATATTCATCATTCCGCCCGGCATCATCCAGACGAACATAGAACAGATCATCCAAAAAGCGGCGGCGGTTATTGCGGCTGCCAATCCAAAATTTAAAGGATTGATTTTCATTGTTCTACCTCCAACTACAGTCTCCAACCTATTCGCTAATGTCAGGTCAAGAGCGGTTTTTTCCTATTGGCATACGAGTCGCACTCAGCGATCATCGTATGTATCTCTCAAAGCCACCGTACTGCTCGCTGATTTTTCCTCGTCTGAAACTGAATAGAATCACAAGAACACCAGCGATCAAGTCGCTGACAAGCGCGTTTGCAGTAAAACCTGACAACAAAAACGGCGCCACGATGAGCCACAAGCCGAATATGACGTTGATAAATCGCACGACGCGTCCGACTTCAGCCATCGCGATCACGGCGAAAGTAACTATTAAAGCACCGAAGAGATGATCGCTGTCCGCCGCTCTACCTGTCGTGTTCAGCATCCAAGGAGCGAACATCAGCCACACGCCGAGCGTTGCGCTAATGAGCAAATTCCAATTGCTGACGAACCACGTTTGAAACATCGCTAACGGGCGCGACCAGTCGAACGGCGTTAAACTATCGTCTTTCCTGCCTTCGACCGTGCCGCCAAACCAAAAAGTGCGCCAAAGTGGATTGCCTTCGCGTCTCGATTGAATTAAGAACTGAATCATCGCAACGACTTCATCGAGCGTTGCCGGGATCATCGCCAGCATCGCAATCCCGGCGAGCAGACAAAAGCTGCACCACGCTCCGACTGCCAGAGGCTGTAAGATAATCAAAATGACGCTCACCGTGCCGACCGGCACAACGAGAATCCCGAAAAATGTGACCATCCACGGCATTGTCCGCCAACGCGCTTTGTCACCCATAAAGCCCATCAAAATCTCAATAACGTAGGCGAGTGCTCCGAGTCCCGCATCGGAAATCGGAAACATTTTCGAGACATCAGATTCGAGTACGCTGCGAGTTCCGTCACCAAAGAATGGGTCCCAAATCGAATCGATGTGTCCGAGTTGGTACGCCGCCATATAACGCGAGGCGAGAAAGCCAACCGTCGCCAATAGGATAATTGGCGCGCGTTGCATCCATGACGAAGGATTGTAGGACCAACCCGGCGGAACGTCCGCGCCGTCCATCACAGACATATCCATGCCTGGCATCATCGGAACAAGAACGGCGAAAGCGATGAGGAGTGCTCCGATAAGCGTATCGTTTAAATATCCGGCAGCGGTTGGCGACCAGAAAATGAGCGGGGCGAACAATAACCAAGTACCAACAAGAGAAATGGCCCACCGCGCATATGCATTAAATTTGCGCGAAGCCGCAAACATGGAAAAGACGATGACGAGCAAACCGCTCACGACATTGCTCCAAGTCATTCCGGAGCTTTGGTACCCGAAGGTGAACGGACTCGTCACAAGCCATGCGCCGAGCAAAAGATTGACAAAACTCGCCCACAGGGATTCGCGCCACATCATATCGCCGGAATTGCTGTTCATTCCGATCATTGAACCGTGCGACATTGGCTGTGGTTGCTCCCCGTGGTCTTCGTGTTCGTTTTTCATCGCCCGTTTCCGGACGCGAGGCTTTTCGCTTTTTCTTTCTGTTCAGCAAGTTCCGACGACAATTCGAGGTCGTTTTCCCGATACCACCCGATTGGGTCGGCCTTGAGCGCGGCGACCATTTTCGGAATTGTTTCTCGCAAGCCTCTTTTCGGCTCCCAGCCTAGCAGTGTGCGGGCCCGAGTAATGTCGAGAGCGTAATGGTCGTTCGCCCGGTCGATCATCCACGGCTTAATGAATTCATCAGCGCCCGGTAGTTTCTCCATCACCCAGGCTCCCGCCTTGGCCAGAGGAGCAAGTGCCCCTGGGACTTCCAGAGTTTCTAGGTCCTCGTCATGAATTAGCCGGGCGAAAGTGTGCTGGAGCTCATCGTAACTGATCGTTTCCGGCTCGCCGATCAAGATCGGTGATTCCTTGGGAAGTTCTGCTCGCCGCTCAACTGTCAATGCAATGGCCTCCACGAGATCGTCCATATGGACAAAAGATTGCCCATGCGACGTGCTGCCGGAATAGATGCGGCTTGTAAGCTGCCGTTCATTGATTCGCTGCATCTGGTGAGCGAGCGGAATCGAATGGGACAAATCATCATACACACCGGCGATGCGGAGCATTACCGCTGGAATATCGCCACGCTCGTTACGGATAAGTTCTTCTGTCCTAACCTTTGATTCCGGGTACGCCCATGTCGCCTCGATCGGCCAGTCTTCATTGATGAATTGTCCCGGCTCAGCCGGGCGATGAACTAGCATCGTACTTGAAAAGACGAATTGCCCGACTTGAAAATCATGCTCTTGCAAGCCACGCAGCAGGCGTCCCGTTCCGCCCACGGTTATTTCGTCATATTTCTCGCTCGGCTCACCGAAAAAATCATAGTAAGCGGCGAGATGGATCACTGAGGCGATGTGTGTGCCGTGATGTTCACGGAGAATGCGCAATCCTTCGCGGACGCTCTCGTCCGACGTTATTTCGATGGGGATGTAAGCGCAGCCGGGCGGCGGCGGTCCGGGAGCCTTGCGATCCAAGCCGACTACATCGCCAAAACGTCCGGTAAAGCGCCGCATTACCGCCGAACCGATCCGTCCGCTTGATCCCGTGACAAGGACAATCCCGTTCTCGGTTTTGGCATTTCTTTCAGTTTTATTGTCAGTTTCCGTGTTCATCGCTGTTCCCCTTGTTGGCTTTGTCTGAATACTGTTCCGGGTGTTTGTAGAATTCTGTCATGCATTCGTCGCTGTCGAAGTAATACATCTCACCTTCGTGTTCATACTCACCAGCGGCATCCTTTTTTTCTACCCGCATACCACAGACGGGGTCTATATGACTTTTATGATCCATCGTTTTCTCCCTAGAATATTCTTTAATTCTTCGGCAAAGTTCCGGTTGGCCGGCCGTCATTGTTTTCACCTTCTTGGCTGGCTCCTCGCTCGTCGGACAACCGGATCTTCTAAAATCTACCGGATCTCGTGTCCGCTAACGGTACCGCAGCAACTGCCTGCTTTATCCACAACCGGCAGGCTCGTCGCCTGATGTTTATCGAGTTTGCTAGCCGCTTCATCGAGAGAATCATCCGCTCCGCAGCAAGACGATGCGGGCCGCATGATCTTTTCAACTCTTACCTCAGATGCTTTCAAGTCCTCAGCCGCCACATGGTGAGAGATGTCACGTTCGGTGACGACGCCCACAAGTTTCAGATTTTCTTTATCCTCCACCACCGGGGCACACCCGCATCCGGAATGTTTCATCGCCTGTGCGGCATGC
>JANLTD010000530.1:0-1869 GCA_031362765.1 Acidobacteriota bacterium
CCCAAACTTCTTCTTTTCTCGCCTTATTGTCCGCGCCGCGCAGATCAATGATCGTTTTGACGCCCATTTTAGCAAGTTCTTTGACACCCCCTTCGGTCGGCTGCCCGCCGCGGTAGAGAACCTCGTCGACCGGATAAAAATTCGGCAGATCTTTCGTGATGGTCTGCGTTTGCGCCTGAAGCAAACCAATCGCGGAATAAACGATCAGCACAATTGCCGAAATTCGCAGAATTGATGTTTTAAGATACTTCATACATTTGAAATATGAATTATTTCGCATGATTCAGCAAGGCTGATCGGGATTTATCACGGAAATCTGTCAGGAGATGATCGAAAACAAAGAAACGGGACGCCTCAGACACTTTCTAAATATTTTTCGGCAAGCTCCAATGCGCCGAAAATGTCTTTGGCAAAATTTTCTTTACCGATGTCTTCGATAAAACCGCTCTTTTTCATCGCCTTGAAAACATTCGGTGCAACAGCCGAAAATATCAGGAGATAGCCATTTTGTTTTGATTCCTGCACGAGTTCTTCGAGAATATGGAAACCGCTCGCGTCAATCGTCAAAACATGGCGCATCCGCAAAATCAGCACCTTCGGTTTTTTGGCAACGATGCGGATTGATTCCTTAAACTGGCTGACCGCCCCAAAAAATAGCGAGCCATAGATCTCAAAAACCTCGACGCCGGCGGGAATCTTCAAATCGGACATATCACGCGCTTCACTTTCTTCGTCAGCCTTGAGATTTTCGGTGATCAAATTGATCTGTGTGGCATTTGACATCTTCTGCAAAAACAAAAATCCGGCAAGCAGGATTCCGACCTGGATCGCGACGGTTAATTCGATAAAAACCGTCAGTATAAAAGTCGCCAGCAGAACGGCGACATCACCGCGCGGACTTTTGAAAAGATGCGTAAATTCGCGCCAGTCGCTCATATTGTATGCGACGACGAGCAGCACGGCGGCGAGCGTTGCCATCGGTATCATCGCCGCCCAACGCCCGACAAAGAGCAGCACGAGAAGCAAAAACACGCAGTGAATGATTGCCGAAATAGGTGTATTTCCACCGCTTTTGATATTTGTCGCGGTGCGCGCGATCGCGCCGGTCGCCGGAATTCCGCCGAAGATGACTGACACAATGTTTCCGGCACCTTGCGCGATCAGTTCCATATTCGAACGATGCCGCGTGCCCGTCATGCCGTCCGCGACGACCGCCGACAGCAGCGATTCCAGGGCGCAGAGGATCGCGATCGTCAGTCCCGGCGAAAACATCTGTTGGATCAATTCCCACGTAATAACCGGCAAATGCGGAACCGGTAGAGAATCGGGCACGCCGCCGAACCGCGTTTGAATAGTGTCAACCGGAATATTAAAAAACTGGACGACAAACGTCGCTAAAAGAATGGCGATGAGCTGACCGGGAATCTTCCGGGTAATGCGCGACCAAAGGACGATTATTAAAAGCGAACCAACACCGACCGCGACCGAATATCGATCTACGCTTCCGATGTTCCTGCCGTATTCGATCCATTTGGCGACAAAATCGGCGGGAACTCTCTCGATCTTAAGCCCGAGAAAATCGCTGACCTGCGACGAGAAAATTATCAGCGCGATGCCCGACGTAAAACCGACCGTCACCGGATATGGCACGAATTTGAGGAACACCCCCATCCGCATCAAGCCCATTATCACCAGTATTACGCCGGCGATCAGCGTCGCAACCGCCAAACCTTCGTAGCCGTATTTCTGAACGATGCCGTACACGATGACGATAAACGCGCCCGTCGGACCGCTGATCTGAGCGCGGCTTCCGCCTAATACCGCAATCGTCATACCTGCAAAGATCGCCGTATAAAGACCTTGTTCGGG
>JANLTD010000533.1:0-2689 GCA_031362765.1 Acidobacteriota bacterium
TCATCGCGCAGCTCGGCGTGACCGATATGAAACACGCCATTCAATACGCGCTGACCTTTCCCGAACGAAAGCCGGGCTGTCTTGAACCGCTCGATTTCAGGAAATTTTCGACTTTGACCTTTGAAGAACCGGATTTCGAAAAATTTCCGTGTCTTGCGCTTGCTTACAAAGCTCTGAGGATCGGCGGAACAATGCCGGCCGTTTTGAACGCCGCCAATGAGATCACCGTCCAGGCGTTTTTGGACAATAAAATTCGTTTGAGCGATATTCCGCGCATCATCGAATCGGTGATGGATGAACACACGGCGCAAGCGGCTTCGAGTTTGGAAGCAATTCTAAAAGCTGATGACTTTGCCCGAAGTCGCGCTATAATGAAACTTGAAAAAACCGCTTCGGCATGAATAGGAGGTGAAATTCTATGGAGCAGACAATTTCCGAAACAATTACGCAAAATCCGATTTTGGTTGAAACAACTCTCAGACGCGTGAGCCGCGAAGAGCCTTTGCCGGTCAGATGGACAAAAAAAGAATATCATTACTTGGCGGAACTCGGGATGTTTGAAGGCAAGCGCACCGAGTTTTTGGAAGGAGAAATTATCGAAATGCCGACGATGAATAGTCCTCACGCAACCGCTTTGGAGGTCACTTACGACGCTTTGCGTGATATTTTTACGAAAGAGTATGCGGTTCGCAGCCAATCGCCAATTGAATTGAGTGAAAATTTTGAAGTTGTTCCCGATGTTTTTGTTATTAAAGGTAATGCTCGTGATTTTCGGGATGCACATCCGCAAACAGCCGATTTAGTCATCGAAATTTCCGATACGACTTTGAGTTATGACCGAAATCGAAAAGCGAGTCTTTATGCGAAATTCGGAATTGAGGATTATTGGATCTTGAATTTAAAGAATCAAACATTGGAAGTTTATCGCCGTCCGGCGGAAGACGAAAATAATTTTTATGGCTTTGGTTATGAAGTAAAACTGACGTTTGATGAATCAAAAGAAGTTTCGCCGCTGGCAATGCCGGAGGGAAAAATCAAAGTCGCCGACCTCTTGCCGTAAAAGAAAGGTTGACTATCCGAACCCTGAGTTTTACACTTTTAATGACAACTTGCGCCGCGCATTTTGATTCTAAGCGGATTAGACTTGGAAAGGATTTATAAACAATGCCTGATATTTTATTAGTAATTTTAGCCGTCGTCCTTGTTCTGGGAGTTGCCATCAACATTCACGAATTCGGACATTTTATCGTTGCCAAACTCTTCGGAATGCGTGTCGAAGCCTATTCGTTTTTCGGTTTAGGCCCGCGGATCTGGGGTTTTAAGGTCGGTCATACCGATTATCGGATCTCGGCGATCCCGCTCGGCGCATACGTCAAACTCTACGGCGATGAAGCTACTTCGTCGCTCGAAGGTGGCGAATCAACCGGCGAAAAAGTTCCCGATTCGGAACTTTACGAATTGCGGCCGCGCTGGCAAAAGTTTCTGGTGATGCTCGGCGGCCCGTTTATGAATATCGTTTTGGCGCTCGCAATTCCGTTCGGCGGTGCAATGATCGTTGGTATTCCTTCGATGCCGGCACCGGTCGTCGGTGTCATCCAATCGGGCGGCGCCGCCGAAAGAGCCGGAATTCAGAAAGGCGACCGAATCGTTAATTTTGCGGGCGCGGAAAATCCGACCTGGGAGCGAATTCGGATGGACGGGCTTATTTCGCCCGAACAGGAAATTCCGATGACGGTCGAACGCGGCGGTCAAAAAATTCAGCTGACGATCAAACCAACCAAGAGGGAAGAACGCGGAAATATGATCGGCGATATCGAATTTCAACCCGATATGGGCGTTGAACCGATCGTTGTCGGCACTATCAAGCCGGATATGCCGGCGGCTCAGTCCGGTTTGCAGATTGGCGACCGTGTTTTGGTTTTTAATGGTCAGACGGTTCGCAATCGTGATGAACTGACCACGCAGATCCGCGAAAACAAAGACGCTCCGGCGCGCATCACGATTGAACGCGATGGCGCGAACAAAGAAATTCTGACGAATGCAAAGCTTGATGAAGACGGCGTTTATCGGATCGGAATCGGTTTCAGCGCAGCCGCCATCACGACCCTTGAAAAAGCCGGCCTTGGATCGGCGGCGGCTTTTGCACTCAACACAAATCTTCAAATTCTTCGCTTAACGGGCAAAGTTTTCGGACAATTGTTTTCCGGTCAACGATCAGTCAAAGAGGCTGGCCTTGCCGGTCCGGTCGGAATCGTCCAGCAGATCGCGCAGGTCGTTCGCTCAGACGGTTTTCTTGGATTGATACCGATGCTGATGCTGATCAGCTTAAACCTCGGCGTTTTCAATTTATTGCCGATCCCGCTTTTGGACGGCGGTCAGATCGCGGTTCTCGGTATCGAAAAAGTGATGTCATTTTTCGGCAAAACGCTCTCAATGGCAATCAAGGAAAAAATCCAACTCGCCGGCTTGGCGATCATTTTGCTGTTGATGGTATTTACGTTATTTTTGGATATTTCGAGGTTTTTTTAAGTTTTAGTTCAGAGTTACGCCTTTAGGCGTGATTAGTGTGGTTGCAGAGACAAGATCGCGTTTTCCGTCAAAGTCTTAAATCATCACGTTTTTCACGGCTAAAGCCGTAACTCTGAACATTTTTTTATGAAGAGAGAATCAAAAGCGGTCAAGGTTAGAA